>JAGRHA010000113.1 GCA_020445205.1 Gammaproteobacteria bacterium | reverse complement strand
GTGTACAGCACGTCGCCTTTCTGCACCGCGAACGTGGGCATTGCAAAAGCGATCGAGCCGGCGAAAAGCAGCAGCGTGAAGAACCTGGCCGAGAGCTTGTCCATGTCGTGTTGTCCTTGATAGATGAGAATCTGTTGATCTACCGGCAGCAGCCGTTGCCTGCGGCCCGTCTGCGCACAGATCAGCGATTCCGCATGCCACCGGTCGCTGGCGCACACCACCGGCCGGCTGCGGACGGTGGACGATAGACGGATCCCGAAACACACATTGCCGCGGACAGCCTTGCGCCAAAGTATCCCCGAATGAAGATGAAGCCGAAACACGCGCGAACGCGAGTATTGCATCGTGCTTGATCCAGATCGGAGATACAGGACAAAAAAAAGAACCTTTTTCGTGTCCCGACATCGATACACACGCCCAGTGCGGCAATCGCGCCCTGTATGTTGCGCCCAGGGCGCACACCCGGCTCGCTCACCTTACCCGGGGTATCGCTGCGCCGGCCGGTTCGCTGTCAATGCGTTCCTCTTCCACAGCCAGTTGCAGGACCCGGTACCCGGCACTGCCGCGCCGGTTCTGCCGCCACGGAGGAGATGACGTCCCGCCGCGGTTTCCAAGCCGTGCGCACTGACCGCGTGCAACATCGGATATCGCGCATGCGCCGCCTATACTCCTGTTGCCACAGTCGCCGGCGGTGCCTTCGACCAGACGATTCCGCCGCCCCGGATGCGCATCAGGCGTCGCACTGTGGCGGCGAAAAGCGCTGGCGAGACGCACAACAACACGAACAACCGTAGCTAGGGAGACACCATGGCGAAGCACACCATTCTGGAATGGGACCTGATTCACCCGATCTCTGAAGAACTCAGGAACCACACGTTCAAGAGCCTGGATCTTGCCAAGGCAGGCGCCCTCGTCCGTCAGATCATGGGTGACCGCACGCCGACGCAACCCGTTTTGCCCGGCCGCCTTCCGTCCTTCGTCACGGTACGCGTCGAACTCGACTTCCAGGCACGCGGTGCCATTCCGCCCAAAGACGAAGAGTTGATCGTCAATGACCCCGTGCTGCATCAGCGCATTGTCGACGAGACACAGAAGCCGTTGCGCGCGGCCGCCAAGCAGATTGCCGCGGAACTGAAGAAGTGGGACCCGAACTGGTCCCGCCCCCCGGCTCCGTACTCGCAGAAGATCAGCAAACTGATCATGGAGGCACGATCGCAGGCGGGCGTACGCATCAAGCCGCTCATGGAGCAGTTCAAGCGCGAGCTCGATACCGCCGCCAAGTACAACTTCGAACTCAAGGTCAACCTTGCCGTAGGTACGCTGGCGGTCACCGCGGCAGTCGTATCGGCGGTGCTCAGCGGCGGCGTCGGTGCCGTGGCGGCGATCGGCATGGCCAGGGGCGGCCTCGACCTCATGAAGAGTTTCCGCGACACCCTGATCGGCGTCGAGACGCTGGAGCGACGACTGTCGGGCGCCATCGTGCATGTGCGAAAGCATGCCTCGAAAGGTGGCAATGCGGTGAAAGCCCTGCTCGCGGGATCGATAAAGCTTCCTTCCGTCGGTTACACGGTGTTTGGTTCCGCCACGTGGGCGAGCGTCGCGGACCTGAAGAACGACTGCGACTTGTACGAGAACAAACTCACCGATATCCGCAAGACGGTGCACGACCTGGCGACGGAGATACCCAAGCTCATACGCCAGATCAAGGACGAGGGCGACAAGGCCAAGATCAAGCAGCGAGACATCAAGTGGCGGGGGGCCGCTTTCGGTGACAGCGCCCAATCCGCCAACCTCTCGCGCACCGAGAAGGAAAAGAAGTTGCACGTCCTGCTCGAGAAGATCATCGAGTTCGAGAAGGGGTGGCGGACGACCAAGGGCGGCAAGACCCACGAGTGGAACTGGCAAGACAAACTGAACGGCATCAAGGCATTTCAGGCCACGCTCGACGAAGCGCTGTCGTCAAAAGGCATCCAGGATTTCGCCGCGTGGGAAAAGCGCGTCGACCTGGCGATGAACCTTCTTCTCGGCGAATACGGAGCGGCCAGTACCGGCGTCGCGCTTGCCACCAAGCCGGGCGAAGTACTGAACAACGTGGTGTCGACGGTCGCCAGCGCGATGGATGCCGTTGGCGTTGGCCGCCAGGCCATGGGCGAATCGAAGGCGAAATTCGAAACCTGATGCGGCCGTCGCGGCGTCCACACTATCCGGCCACCTGAGATCACCGGTCGTCACGGGTGATGATGGCGTCGACGCTACGCGTCAATCGTCGCCGGCCACCGCTTTCTGGATCAACGGCAGCAGCGGCCCGGGCAGGCGCACCGATCCCGACAGCGCGAACTGCCGCGCACGCTCCGACATCTTCTTCCAGGTCTTGCGGACGATATCCAGCCACTTCGCCTCATCGTATTCCGGATGCTTGCCCGCGAACTCGAGCATGTAGTGCTCTATGAACACCAGGTCGGTGACGTCTTCAAGTAACTGCGTGTCTCTATTGACCTTGAGTGCGCGCTTGCCGACAGCCTGCTTCACACGCTCGATTGCATCATCTGCAATGCCGGCCTCGGCCATGAAGCGGGCCGCCGTCTCGGCGTGGAACTTGTATAGATCCGTACGCCATTGCAGGTAACCCTGCCGACCTTCCGGATAGTCGCTGCGCGCCGACTTCCAGCGCTCGACGTGCTGTGCACGAATTGCCAGATGCTGTGCCTCATCCGCGTCGGGTGCGTAACGTTCGAGCATCTCGGTCATGCGATGTGCGTACAGCAGCTCCTTCGGCCAGGTCTTCCCGTCTATCTCCACCGTATTGGGATCGCACGCGTTGGCGGCGTCGATGAGTTGCATTGCGTGTTCGAACTGCTGCTTGGTCACGGAAAGACTCCAATGGAAGGACGGAAACGGTCTGCCATCAACTGTGGGTCATGGCACTTGCTCGCAGTACAGTACGGCGAGAGCGTCCGTGAGCCACCGGATGCAGTATACCGGCAAGGACCGCGGATCTCGCGACGACCGCACGGCTAGCGGGCGACGCTTAGGTTGCGTGATGCGGCATCCACCCCTCCGCGGCGAGGCACACCACGCCGTGCCCACCCCGACGCCGCAATCACGCGCTCCGCTGAACTCGCAGCACCGGACCCAGTACGGTCGACGCCAACGCGTTGACCAACCCGTCGCACGGCTACAGCGCCTGCCACTGTGCAAGGAGTCGACGCCTTCGCCGCGCCTGCCGACGCCACTCGTCACTGACCATCGCCGCCACGCCAGTCCCTCGCATTCGCCAGGCTCGAGAAATGGGTACCGGTTACGTGTGTCCGCAATCCTTGCACGACTTGCGCCCGGCGATCCGTGGTCGCAAGCTGGCACAAGGCAGGTCAACCCGGTCACTTCGATATGCGCGACAAGCGCCCAGCTGCACGCCAGATTCTCAGCCTGACGGCTTTGTTGGCCGGGTTCAGCGCCGTCGTCGCCTACGCCAACGATCCGGAGACCCCACCGGGGCCAGCGTTTTCCTGTGCCAGCGTCGACGACACCCGTATCGAGCACATGATCTGCACCGACGCGACGCTCGCGGCACTCGATCGCAAGCTCGGATCGGTCTACGCGCAGGCGCGTGTCTTGTCGAACACCGGCTCAGCACTGAAAGTCGAACAGCGCGGATGGATCAAGGGTCGCAACGAATGCTGGAAAGACGAAGATGAGACGGCGTGTATCGCGAGCGCCTACCGGCTGCGCATAGCCGAGCTACAGGCGCGCTATCACCTCGTGGCCGCCACTGGCCCCATTCGCTTCACCTGCGGCGGTGATACCGGGAACCGCACCATGGTGGTCACCTTCTTCACCGACACCGACCCGCCGACGCTGCTTGCCAGGCGCGGACAGGACATCTCGCTGATGTTCCTGCAGCCCAGCGCGAGTGGTGCGAAGTATGCGGGTCGCAACGAATCGTTCTGGGAGCACCACGGCGAAGCACGCGTGACTTGGGGCTACGGCGCGCCCGAAATCAGCTGCCGCAAGTTGCCGTGAGCCACATTGGCAATCCGATGTCACCACTGCGGCTGGACGTCACAGCGGGGGACCAGCCACCCAGCGTGTACCAGCGGCCAACGCAAACCCTCGATGTACGTCGCAAATCTTTCTTTAGCGCAACGTTACCCAGCGGCGAATCCCGATACACGCGCTCATTCCACCGATCGGTGACCATCGATTGCGGCGTCCGATACGCACGCTGATCGAGTCTGCCCGATGTGAGCCGTGTCGGACTGGCATGGCGCCAGTCCTCACGGCGGTATTGGCGGGACGCCGCAATAACTGGCGCAGACGCGACCTTGTTGGCAGGAGTTTGCGGTTCGCATGCCTTACCAACGTAACGCATTCTTGTTCTTCGCGAGCACTATCGCCCTTCTATCGCATACGCAGTGGCTATTACTTGGCATAACCATTCAACATCCGCACCTCGCGCTGCGGGAACGGGATGACGATATCGTGCGCGCGCAGCGCTTGTAGAATCATGTAGTTCAGATCGGCACCCACGCGGTTTCTGCCGTCGTCGATTCCTTCCATCCAGTACTCCACCAAGATGTTGATACCGCTGTCACCGAAGTCTTTGATCTCACAATCCGGGCGTTCTTCCACGTCGACGTGGTCGCCACTCAGGACTTTGGGGTGTGCGGCCACCACTCCACGAATCAAATCGAACAGCGTGTCGAAATCGGTGTCATAGGCAACTGAGAACTCGATCGTGTAACGTTGCTTGTTATTCTTGTGCGTCCAATTGATGAACTCTGTGGTGATGAATTTTTCGTTCGGCACCATGATATCTTTGCCATCGAATGTTTCCAGCACGGCCGAACGCATATTCAACTCACGAATGATGCCAGCGCGCCCATCCTCCATCTCGACGTAGTCACCGACGGTAAGTGAGCGGTCGAGAAGAATGATCACACCCGAGATGAAATTCGATGCGATCGACTGCAGGCCGAACCCGAGGCCAACGCCAACGGCACCGCTGAAAACGGCCAAGGCAGTGAGGTTGATACCCATCAGTTGCAGTAACAGGATGAAGACACCTGCAATGACCACAACCTGAAAAAGTTTCGCGAACACCTCCTTCGTGCCTGCGTCCAACGCCTCTTGATTTCTGATGATCTTCTGACCCGCGCTATTCGAAACGCGTCCCAGCCAGAACAACACGGCACCGAACACCAGCATGCGGACAATGCCATACACCGAGATCTGAATATTGCCCAGTTCAAGTGAGATCGATTCGAGATATCCCGTGACGGGCGTCAGCCAGCCCAAAGCAGCCAACAACGCAATCGGAATGACCACCCATTTGACGAACATCTTCACGTAGTAGCTGCGGACGAAGCGGGCATTGACCATGTACAGCAGCCAGACAATCGCCATGCTTTGCCCAATCCGCACCAGCCAGCTCTCGCCCAACCAGGATTGGCTGACATCCACCGTAATCATCAACAGAAGAATGTTGAGGAAGGGATTCAGCATCTCGCTGGCAACGCCAACAAAACGTTTGACGCTGGTGAGGCTGATGCGGTCTTCCTGCAACATGTGGCGCGTAAAACGCCGGGCGACACCCGCAACGAAGTAAGCGAGAAGGACTGCGACGAAGATCAGGCCGATCTGTGCATAGAAACTCGGACTTACAGCGTATTCCAGAGTGCGTTGCAGCAGGTCTTCGCCGCGTTGCAGGTATATTGCTATGGATGTTTCGTCCATGGCGGAATCATCCTACGAGTCAAGATCTTTCAAAGAATCTACTCGAAATTGGCCAGAAAATTCACCCGACGCGGCTAGTCTTGTTCGCCTTTACGTTGTTCACGCGCCGCCATCCAGCGACTCGCAGCGAGTCCGGCAGGCACGAAGGCCGGCATTTCCTTGTTGGGAGGCACGGAAGCACGTTGCGGTCCATGAGGCATGTCCTTCCACGCGAATCGGTACCGTTGCGCTGCAGAGGGCACCGTTTATGAATGTCGATGTACCCCGCATGGCGACAAGCGGCCGGGGCGCACTGCGTGAGCTGCCGTCGGGTGGTCCAGTTTCCCCCAACTTTCACGCATCGCACGTGACGAGTCGAGTGACATGATTCGGCAGACGCCGTGGGACGCATCGAAGACGGACGTCACGACTCGCTGCATGAACTTGCCCGCCCGAGAGCCCCCTTTCATCCCGCTCTGATCGCCCCGCCTGGTTGGTATTCCCCAAAGCCCTTGGTGCAGGTTCACCAAATTCTGTTAGCGCACGAATAGCGCATTCACAACCATCTGAGTTTCAAAGGAAAAGCCAAGTGGCACGCCAGCTGCTCTGTGAAAGTCGGCGGTCCCGACCCGGGCCTCCGTAAACAACCCAGGAGTGCATAGCCATGAACACACTTTTTCGACTCAAACCCGTAACCGTCGCCTTGATGGCGGCACTGGTGGCTAGTGGCCCGGTGCTCGCCAACGAGGCCATCCAGGAAGAACTCACTGTCTCGCCGGGGCGGCAGATCAGCCCGCAGGACGAGGTCACGATCTCCGCCACGGCCGTGAAGGTATTGCGACATATCGCCGCGGCACGCGGTGAACTCACTGGCGACAAACCGGACAGCAGCAAGGCCAAACTCGAACTCGAGCAGTCCAACCGCTTGCTCGACATCATCCAGGCGGCCCTGCCCACGACCAAGGTCAAAGACCGTATCTGGGTCGCCAGGAAACACCTCGAGTACGAGAACACCGACGAGGTGTTGCCCGATCTCGTCCCCATCTATGTATCGCTCGACGAACTCGTCGACTACATGCCGACCGCGAAGGCAAAGGACCATCTCGACAACGCCAAGCAGGCACTCAAAGACGGTGACAAACCGAAGGCCAGCGAGCACCTTCAAGCCGTCGACGATGCCCTGCTATATGTCGAGGCCGACCTGCCACTGAGCAGCACTCGTGTGCTGGTAGAGCAGGCACGTGCAGCGCTCGACAAGACCGACGTCAAGGCTGCGGACCAAGCGCTCGCAGCCGCTGAGGACAACATCGTGTTCGTCTCGCTGTCGTTCGAGTCACCCCTTACCCAGGCCAAGGCGGCGCTGTTCCGCGCACAACAGAACTACGCGTTGGGTGAGAAGGCGTTCGCCAAGGCCGACCTCGACGCGGCGGTGGTCTTCCTCGAGCGCGCGGCACAAAGCGAAGACAAGGTGGTGCGTGATGCGACGAATGCGTTGGTGTCCGAAGTGCGTGGCCTCAACAGCCTGATCGATACCAACAGTCAGGATTTCAGCGTCAAGACGGAACATGCCTGGCATCGCGTGAAAGCACTGTCGGAGCGTTCGGCCGAATCGATCAGCACCGGATGGCAACGCTTCCGCGCCGAAGGTGCCGGCAAGAAAGACCTGATCGAGGCCAAGCTGCAACTCGCCTTTGCCCGTATCGATCGCTTCATTGCCAGCGACGACGCCGCTGCCGGCATCGAACTGGCCGAAGCCAAGAGTTACCTCGATGCCGCGGCAAACCAGGTGCCGGCCGAACAGCAAGCCGAGGTACAGGGCATCGCGTCACAGGTGGATCGCCTTGAGAACGCGGTGAACAGCGGTGACAAGTCGCATGCCGACGTGCAGGCCTTCAACCAAACCGAGTCACACATCGCCAAACTCATCCACCGGCTGTGACGGCACGTGGTCGCGTCCTGCCCGCGGCGCATGGACCAGCCGCAGGGCCCTACCCCTTCATCACGGAGGCCGCTGATGGACAACGCGTTTCAACAAGCTGCGAGTGAACGTCCCACGGTCTTCGTGTTGCTGGGCGTGGCCGGTGACCTCGCCCACCGCCTCGTGGTACCGGCGCTGTTCGAACTACACCGCCAGGGCGCACTCCCCAAGCGATTCGCACTGCTCGGCGTGGATCGCGATGAACTCGATGCCGTGGCACTCGCGCAGCACCTGCATGACGGCTGTCGGCGTTTTGCGCGCACGGTCGCACTCGACGATGCGCAGTGGCGGCAATTCGCCGAGCACGTTCGCTACGCGCGCGTCGACCTGTCGCAGCCGTCGGCATATCCGGCGCTCGCAGACGCCGTCGCCGGCCTGCGTGGCGACGATGACACCACGCAGTGCATCTACTACCTCGCGACGCCGCCGAGCGTGTTCGCGGCTGCCGCCGCCGGACTCGGTGCAGCCGGTCTTCTGCACGACCGCGCGCACACGCGCGTGGTGATCGAGAAACCGATCGGCAACGACCTCGACAGCTTCCGCACGATCGATCGCGCGCTCAAAGCTGAGCTCGATGAATCGCAGCTCTACCGCATAGATCATTTCCTCGGCAAGGAAACCGTGCAGAACATGCTCGCGTTGCGTTTCGCCAATCCCATCTTCGAGCCCATATGGGACCGGCGCTACATCGATCACGTCACCATCACGGTCGCCGAGACCTTGGGTGTGGAACACCGTGGCGGTTACTACGAGCATGCAGGGGCATTGCGCGACATGGTGCAGAACCATCTCATGCAGCTGTTCTGCCTGGTTGCCATGGAACCCCCGGCGAGCTTCGCTGCCGATCGCCTGCGCGACCGCAAGATGGACGTGATGCGCGCAGTGCGCCCGATTCCCGACGATGCAGTATCGCAATATGCAGCACGGGGCCAATACGGCGCCGGTTGGATCGAGGGCACCCGCGTCGCCGCCTATCGTGATGAGGACGGTGTTGATGCGGATTCGGTGACCGAGACGTTCGCCGCGGTCAAGCTCCACATCGACAACTGGCGCTGGCAGGGTGTGCCGTTCTATCTGCGCACCGGCAAGCGCCTGGCCCACCCGGTGTCCGAGATTTCGATCCGCTTCCGCCCCGTGCCGCACCAAGCCTATCCCTACGGTACGACCGCGGACCACCAGCCGGTACGGCTCGTGCTGCGCCTGAAACCCGACGAAGGCATGGATCTCAAACTCAACGTCAAGGTACCGGGGGCACACTTCGACCTCACGCCCGCCGACATGCGCTTTTCGTACAAGGACGCCTTCCGCACCCCCGTGCCGGCCGCCTACGAGACGCTGTTGTATGAAGTGCTGGCCGGTGATCCGACGTTGTTCATGCGTGCCGACCAGATCGACGCCGCATGGGAACTGCTGCAACCCGTGCTGGCGTCGTGGCTACGCCACCGGCCGGTGGACTTTCCCAACTATGCCGCCGGCAGCTGGGGGCCCGAAGCCGCCGAAGGCCTGATCAGTCGCGACGGCCGCAGCTGGTTGACGCCGACCTGGAACGGTCCGGACCCATGACCAGCGTCACCCATCTGCTGGCAGAGTCGACGCCCTGGCTGCAGCGCTACGGCTACTTCGCAGTCGCACTCAGCGTGATGCTCGAGGGCACCGGCATCCCACTGCCTGGCTTGACCCTCATGGGCGGTGCGGCGGTGCTCGCCGCGCAGGGTGCACTGAACGTGACGTGGGTCTGGCTGATCGCGTGGTTGGCCGCCACGGCCGGCGACAATCTCGGCTACTGGGTCGGACACGCCGGTGGCTCAAGGTTGTTGCTACGCACCGGCATCGGGCGCACCCGACTCGGTCGGCTGCGCGGCTTCTTCAGACACTACGGCGTGTGGCTGATCCTGTTCGGCCGCTTCGTCGACGGCACGCGTCAGCTCAACGGCCTGGTTGCCGGCAGCGCCCGCATGCCGTACCGGCGCTTCCTCGCCGCCGACGCCATCGGGACCCTGGGCTGGGTGTCGTTGTGGGTCGCCGGCCTGTACACACTCGATCGCCACGCCTTGGCGCTGCACGGATTGCTCGTACAGATCCGCCCGCACATCATCGCCACGGTCGCGACGCTCCTGTTTCTGGGCGCGGCCGTGTCGTGGTGGATTCACGCAGCCGCACGTCGGCCGCAGCGTCGCAAAACGCACAAGCCCGTGCGCACGGCTTCCCATGCTCGCGCGACGCACGGATGTCGGTGCGGCAAACCGAAAGGAGAACCACGATGAAGACACACAGACTGAGGAACACGCTACGCGGGTTTGCTGTGCTGGCGCTGATCGGCAGCGTCGGTGCCGAGACCTACTACGCGCACAGACTCGCCGAACGCATCGAGGCGTTGCAGGCGAAACCTGCAGGCGACGCGGCGCCGCCGCTGGCTGCCATCGCCAACACGCCATGGGCCGCGATGCATGCCGACATGATGGCGTGGCAGGCCGGGATGGCGCGGCTGTTCGACGCCTCGCGGGGTGACATGGACGACACCTCCTTCGCCACAGCAATTGCGCAGGCACCGATAAGCCTGGAGGAACAGGATGACACCTATGTGGTCACGGCCGCCCTGCCTGGGGCCGGCGACAACGACGTCAACGTCGATCTCGATGGCCGCGTGGTGCGTATCGTGGCCGCAACCGAGAGTACACAAACGCAGACCACCGACGATGGCCAATGGCGTGGGCAGCAACACGTCGCCAGCCACTACGAACAGGCACTCACACTGCCTGGGCCTGTCGATGCCGCCGCGATGTCGTCGCAATTTCACGACGGTGTGCTGACGGTGATGGTGCCGAAGGCCGCGTCATGAGTCCACGGAACGGCGTTGCATCGCTGGCCGCGGCGCCGACAGCGGGCACAACACGGCGCATGTCGTGAATACGCTGGACGCACCCGGCGCACCGGGCATCGCACCGACCTGGTGTAGCAGCGACAAGGATCTCGTCGGCACGGCCATCGGACCGGCGCGCCTGTGGTACACGCTCGGTCACGGCATCGTCAACGAGGTCTACCACCCGCGCGTCGACATACCACAGGTGCGTGACCTCGGCTTCATCGTCGCCGATGACGCTGGGTTCTGGGTCGAGGTCAAGCGCCTGCCGGCATGCGAGATGCACCTGCCGGCTCCCGGCGTGCCGCTGCCGATCATCATCCACCGACATACCCGTTTCACCCTCACCCTGAGGATCTGCCCCGATCCCGAGCGCGACGTGCTGCTCATCGCACTGACCCTGGACGGCGACCCAGCGTTACGCCCTTACGTGCTACTGGCACCGCACCTGGGTGGCACCGGCCACGGCAATCACGCCTGGGCCGACAGGCAGCGCGGACGCCGTACGCTGTGGGCGCAGCAGGGGCCGTTCGGTCTCGCGCTGAATGCCGTCGACCCACACTTAAACGATGCGCTGTCGGCGACCTCGGCAGGCTACGTCGGTCGCAGTGACCTGTGGCAGGACTTCGCACGGAATGGCCGTATGACCTGGCGGCACGCGCACGCCGGACCCGGCAATGTCGCATTGTCGGCGGCGTTGCCCCGGCAGGCCTCTCTCGCACTCGCCCTGTCGACCTCGCGCGAGGCCGCCGCGACCCTGGCCGTGGCCGCGCTCGCACAGTCGTTCGATGTGCTGTTCGCGCAACAGACCCACGCCTGGCAGCAGTGGCACGCCGCGCGCGATAAACGCGCGTCATCACCGCGTCTGCCCGCGACGCTGACTGCTCAGCTGCGCACCTCGGCCATGGTGCTCAAATGTCACCGCGACAAGACCTTCACGGGCGCCATGGTCGCGAGCCTGTCGGTGCCCTGGGGCAACACGGGAGACGAACGCGGCGGCTACCATCTGGTATGGCCACGTGACCTCGTCGAGTCGGCCACGGCACTGCTCGCACTCGGTGGCGACGACGAGGCGCGCAACGTGTTGCGTTATCTGATCGCCACGCAGAACGGCGACGGCCACTGGTTGCAGAACCAGTGGTTGGGCGGGAAACCGTACTGGCAGGGTCTGCAGCTCGACGAGACGGCGTTCCCGGTGCTCCTGGTCGCGGCGCTGGCCGAGCGGGATGCGCTCGCCGGTATTCCTGTGACCGCTATGGTGCGCCGCGCGCTACGCTTCCTCGTCTGCCACGGCCCGGCGAGTCCGCAGGATCGCTGGGAAGAGGACGCCGGCATCAACACCTTTACCCTCGCCGTGTGCATCGCCGCACTGGTCGCCGGCGCCGCATTCCTCCCCGCGGCCGATGCCACGCTGGCGTTGCAGGTCGCCGACTACTGGAACGCGCGCATCGAGGACTGGACACTCGCGTTCGGCACACGTCTGGCACGCCAACAGCGGGTGGCCGCGTACTACGTTCGCGAGGCACCGGCCGACGGTGGCGACCCGCCCTCAGCGCTCGACCGCGCGCTGCCGATCCGCAACCGCGCCGGCAACCCGGCATTGCCCGCCGACGAGCAGGTGGCGCTGGACTTCCTGCAACTCGTCAGACTCGGTCTGCGAACGGCCTCGGACCCGCGGGTGCGCGACACGGTCACGCTCGCGGACGCCTTGCTGCGCAGCGAGACGCCGCGCGGCCCGGTATGGCATCGCTACACCGATGACGGCTACGGCGAACACGCCGACGGTACGGCGTTCGACGGTGTCGGCATCGGTCGCGGCTGGCCACTGCTCGCCGGTGAACGCGGCCACTACGCGCTGAGTGCCGGCGACGACGCTGAAACCTATCTGCACGCGATGCTGCGCATGGCCAGCGACAGCGGCATGCTGCCCGAACAGGTTTGGGATACTACGCCGCTACCCGATCGTGGCCTGTTTCCGGGGCGCCCCAGCGGCTCCGCGATGCCATTGGCCTGGGCGCATGGCGAGTTCGTCAAACTCGCGGCCTCGCTGACGTTGGGGCGGCCGTTCGACCGCCCCAGCGCGGTGTGGGCACGCTATCACGGTGAACGTCCCCAACCCACGCACTGGATCTGGACACGTGCGTCCGCTCCCCGCACGCTCGCCGCCGGGCGGCACCTGCAACTGTTGTTCGACAACCCCGTGACGCTGCATCTCGGCCACGACGGCTGGCAAGACGTACATGAAATTGCGAGTCACGCGGCCGCACTCGACCTGCATGCAGTCACGCTGTCGCCGCAGGAACTGCGTGCCATACGGCGCATCGATTTCACCTGGCGTGAGCACACCGGGCAGTGGGTAGGCGAAGATCATGCGATCGAGATCGCGACGGCGGACGACGCCTCCGCCGGCTAACGGATGTCTGGTTTATTTCAACCAAGTCGGGCAAGGTGAACCAGCGCTGCCCCACCCGGCACGCGCCGAGCCCCGGCCGCGGCGTGTCATCCGCGGAGGCACGGGCCTTGCTTTGATACAGACAGGGCGCACTAGCGCGAACCACCCGACAGCCGGCAACGACCATGACCCCCCGCAGCGCCGATTTCCCGCCACCCGACGACACCGAGCGTACCGTGGCCAACTCGCTGACACCCCCTGCCGCCGAGCGCCTGCGCGTGCAGCGGTTTTTCTGGCTGCCGCTCGGACTCGCGAGTGTCGTGGTGTTGGCGGTACTGGCGGCGCTGGTCGTGATGTCGTGGCTGAGTCTCGACCGCTTGCAGCCCGTGCAGGCCCACCTCGCCCACATCGCGCGCATCCAGGATGTCGGTCTGGGCATGGAGCAGACCCTGCTGCGTGGCCTGCGCGGCAGCGACGTGAGCGCCACCGAGATCGACGAGCTCGTGGCACGCGTCGATGCCATCGCCGGCATCGAGGGCGCGCTGCATCCGGAGACGCAAGCGCGCCTTGCACGCATCGCGCAGCGCATGGCGCAGGCACCGCCCGGCAACGTCGACGTGTTGTTCGAAACGCTCGCTGCGGTGCGTCAGGTGCTGGCCGAAGAGCGTGCCCAGCACGATACCCTGCTCGCCGCGGTGACGGCGAGTACGCGCGTCGAGATGCGCCTGGCTGTGACGTTGCTGCTGGTGTTGCCACTCGTTGGCGCGGTCGGCCTGTGGCTGCTGCGCCGACGTACCGAGCAACCGCTGCGTGACCTGGAGTACCTGCTGAACCGCCTGTCGGGTCACGCGTTCCAGCCGGTACCCGCCGACGTCCTCGAGCTGACGACGCGACTCGCGCGCCCGGCGTTCAACAGCTACAACCTGCTGGTGTCGCGACTGCAGGACCTCGAGGCCGAACACCAGGACCGCGAACGCACGCTCGAACGCCGCGTGCGCGATGCCACCGAGGCGCTGTTGGCACAGAACCGCGAGCTTGCGCGCGCCGAACGCCTCGCCGCGGTCGGCGCGGTGTCGGCGGGCCTCGCACACGAGTTGCGCAACCCGCTGGCCGGCGTCCAGCTCGCCTGTTCCAAGCTGCAACAGAAGCTCGGCGATGGCGATCACACGCAACGCATTGCCGCGGTGATCGGCGAGTTGAAGCGCATCAACCGCCTGCTCACGGACCAGGTCGATGCCGCGCGTCACGCACCCGAGGCGCTCGTCGACACCGATATCGCCGTCACCGTCGACGAGCTGTTGGCCCTGCTGCGTTACCAGGTGCCGGGCGCTTTTCGCATGCAGGCCGCCGTCGCTGCGGGGCTGTGTTGCCTGCTCCCCGTCGCCGGGCTGCGCCAGGCACTGCTGAACCTCGTCCTCAATGCCGTACAGATCCAGGGCGAGCAGGGATCAGTCGAGATCGTTGCACAGGGTGAAGACGATCAGCTCGTGATCCGGGTCGTCGACGACGGCCCGGGGTTTCCCGCCGAGATGCTGCGCGCGGGCATCCGCCCGTTCGCCACCGGCCGCGCCGGCGGCAGTGGCCTCGGGCTGGCCATGGTGCGCCGCTTCGTGCGCGATCTCGACGGCGAATTGACGATCGAAAACCGTACGCCACGCGGCGCGCAGGTGACGCTGCGCCTGCCATGTCGCGCCATCACCGACGGGGAGGACAGCGATGCCTGACGTGTTGCTGGTGATCGAGGACGAGGCGCTGCTGGGCGCCGAGCTGTGCGAGGCCTTCGCCGACGCGGGCTGGGACAGTGTTCTGGCGCGCACGCTCGGCGAGGCCGAACGCCTGTTGTTCGAGCGCAACCTCGAACCGCTGGTCGTGTTGTCCGACATGAACCTGCCCGACGGTAACGCCCTCGACCTGCTCGAGAACGTACGCAACAAGGGACTGCCCGGTGAATGGATATTCCTCACCGCCTACGGCGGCGTGCCGGAGTCCGTGCGCGCGCTCAAGCTCGGTGCGTTTGATTTTCTCGAAAAGCCGTGCGACGAGGACCGCCTGCAGCTCGTGGTCGCGGGCGCCGCACGCAGTGCACGCGCTCAGCGCCGGCTGCACGACGAAGGCCAGGTGCGCGGCAGCCGCTATTCGCCAGATGCCTTCATCGGCCACAGCAAGGTGGCGCAGGAGGTCCGCGACATGCTGGCACGCCTGACCCGGGTGCGGTTCTCGGCGCTGCTGATCAGCGGCGAGACGGGCACGGGCAAGGGCCTGGTCGCACGCATCCTGCATTATTCGGGACCGCGCTCGGCCGGTCCGTTGGTCGAGGTCAACTGTGCGGCCTTGCCACGCGAACTCATGGAAGCCGAGTTGTTCGGTCACGAGGCCGGCGCCTTTACGGGCGCCAAGGGCCGTCGCCGCGGTCTCATCGAGCAGGCGCACGGCGGCACACTGTTTCTCGACGAACTCGGCGAACTCGAACTCGACCTGCAGGCCAAACTGCTCAAAGTGATCGAGGACCGACGCGTGCGGCGCGTCGGCGGAGAACGTGAACTCGAGGTCGACGCGCAGATCGTCGCTGCGACCAACCAGGATCTGGAGACACGCGTCGCCAAGGGTGAATTCCGTAGAGACCTGTATCACCGCCTGGCCGTGTTCCGTCTCGACGTACCGCCCTTGCGTCAGCGCAAGCAGGACCTCGACGACCTGCTGCCGGTGTTCATCGACGAGTTCAACGCACGTTCCGGACAGCGCGTCGACAGTGTGCCGGATGCGGTGTGGCAGCGACTGGCCGCGTACGACTGGCCAGGCAATGTGCGCGAGCTGCGCAATCTCGTCGAACGCTGCGTGCTGCTGGCTGATGGCCCGGTGTTCCCGCAGCGCTGGCTGCATCTCGAAGACAGTGACACCACGCACGCGTCGACAACGGTCGCTCGGTGTGACGACGGCGACCGCGTCTGTCTGCCGCTCGACGGCAGCGTCAGCTTCGATGCCATGGAACGCCGCATCCTGATCGAGGCGCTGCGGCGCAACGGTGACAACGTGAGCCAGACCGCGCGCATCCTCGGCACGACACGCGAAAAACTCCGCTATCGGGTACAGAAGTATGGACTCAAGACCAATGATTGATCACGAATCCGTGGTACTACCGGCACCACCCTATGCCGGCTGCGGCAGCGCAATGATCCTGCGCGACCGCCTCGCGATCGACCGTACGCGCCTGGCCAACGAACGCACGCTGCTCGCCTGGATGCGCACCGCCCTCATGACACTGGTATCGGGTATCACGCTGATCAAACTGTTCGAGGGCGTGATCGCCATGGAACTGCTCGGCGGCATACTCGTCCCACTGAGCCTGTTCATGGCTGCCTGGGGTGCATTGCGCTACCGCCAGACACGCTTATCGATCGCCAATACGTTGGGTGATGCCGACAGCGCCTAGAACGCAGCCACGCTGGTTCGACAGCCTCCAAGCCCGCAAACACCCAGCATCTCTTGCTGGATTTCGCCGTCGACCACATCGAACGAAACGTTCAAGATCCGAACAACGGCAGAACGCCGGCATGAGCGCCGTGATGGTTCGCGACATTCGGCTGCCTGTCGTCACCGGATTCGAACCGGAGAGATGCCTACCCGCACGGCCCGACGTCGCCAACAGAGTGGTTTATATTGCTAGGACGCCCCCTACAGGAGGATGACATGCGCTCACGATCAATGCTCCTGACATCCGCGCCACTGCTCGCACTGTGCCTGTACAGCGGTGCGGCCGTCGCCGACCTGAAGGTACTCGACCTATTCATCGGTAGCTGGGATATCGACGCCGAAACGTTGCAGCCGACACCGGGCACGGCGCACTACAGCGAACGCTACGATTGGGTGCTCGATGGCAAGTTCCTGCGCGGCGAGACCGGACGCAAGGCCGACGGTTCGCAGGACATCGTCTTCGGCACCTACGACGCGCAGGCAGACGGTTACACCTTTTGGATCTTCTCGTCGTCAGGCAGTTTCATTTACCTACCGCCAGGCAGCTGGGACGAGCGCCGTCGGATCATGGAGTGGCGCAACCCGAAGGGCTTCGACCTCAACTATTACAGCAGTTGCCGATTTCCGGACCGCGACAACCGGTACTGCGACCTGATCATGAAGGACTGGAAAGGCCAGGTCATTCTGGAGCTCAAATGGCATGCCATGCGGCGTGCCGATTAGTGCCTCCGGCGCAAACAGACGTCCATGATCCAGGAACTCACACCGCAGCTGCTCATGGTCGCGATGCTGCTCGTCGGTGTCGCCGTTCCTGTCGTTGCCACGCTCTTGTCAGCACTCCTGATATGGCGGTACCGCGCCGCCGTCGCTCGCGCGATGTCGACGACGGCAGGTTTCGTCCAACAACCAACGACCGCTGCCGAAACGACCACGACGGTTGACGTGTCACGAAACACCGTGGATGCCGATCGCCGTGCGGCCATGCAGCGTCTGCTCACAAAAGGCCCTTGGTATAGCGCTCGTCATTACCTTGTCGGCGCCATCGCATTTGCGCTCGTCTTCACGGCCGCAGCGCACGTCGCATATCCACATCACCTCGCGACGCCCGGAACGCTGATCGCCGCCTGGATCTACCTGTGGCCGTATTTTCTCGCCGTGCCCATGCTGGTCGATCTACCGTGGAAGCTTCACCTCGTCTGGTTTGCCTTCTACGTCGGTGTATATGCGCTGCTCGGTATCTGGGCTGGCAGTATCCTCGACATACCGGGCTATCGTTTCGGTGCTGTCGACATCCCTGCACGTTCGTCCGTAACTCCGG
>JAGRHA010000014.1 GCA_020445205.1 Gammaproteobacteria bacterium | reverse complement strand
CTGCATGCGCCGCGAGGAACGCATCCTGCCCTCGACCGTGGTGCGAGAGCACGTCGAGGAGAAAGCCGAAGCGATCGCGCAGGCCGAGTCGCGCCCGGTGGGCCGCAAGGAAAAGCAGCGCCTCAAGGACGAAGTGCTGGTCGACCTGTTGCCGCGTGCTTTCACGCGTTCCAGCCACCTGTTCGCCTACATCGATCCTGCTGCCGGTTGGGTCGTGGTCGACAGCGGAACCGCCAAGAAGGCCGAAGACCTGCTCAGCGCGTTGCGCGAAACGCTCGGCAGCCTGCGCGTGCGCCCGCTCGCCGTCGCCAACTCACCCGCCATGGTCATGACGCGCTGGGTGGAGAACACGCCCGCCGACGGTTTCGCACTCGGCGACGAGTGCGAGCTCAAGGAACCCGTGGACAACGGCGGGGTCATGCGCGGCCGACGCATCGACCTCGCCAGCGCCGAGGTCAAATCCCACCTCGACGCCGGTATGCAGGTCGCCAAGCTCGCCGTCGACTGGCAGGAACGCATCGGCTGCCTGCTGTGCGACGACCTCGGCATCCGCCGCCTGCGCTTCCTCGACCTCGTCATGCAGGAAGCCGCGGATATCGAGGCCGACGACGCCCTCGCCCGCTTCGATGCCGATTTCGCCCTCATGGGCATGGAGCTGGCGCGCTTCATACCCGCCGTGGTCGAGGCGTTCGGCGGTCTCGACGAATAAATCCGCCGCCTAGCCCGCGGTTCGGCGGCTCAGGCGATCGATGACATAGCCCGCGGCGACCAGGCCGAAGGTCGCGGTGACCGGCATGCAGGCGCCAAAGCCGGCACAGTTCAGCGAGCCCTCGACCGTGTCGCAGCTGTCGGGTGGCGAGATCTGCGGTTCGTCTGACCAGACACAGGGCACGCCGAAGCGGCGCTTGGGATTGCTCGGAAAGCCGTAGTCCTGGCGCAGCAATTTGCGCGTGCGCGCCAACAACGGGTCTTGTTCGGTCTTGCGCAGGTCGCTGACACGGATGCGCGTGGGATCGCGCTGGCCGCCTGCACCGCCGACCGTGACCAGTCCCTGGCGACGCCGCCGGCACAGTGCGATCATCGCCGCCTTGACGCGAAAATTGTCGATACAGTCGATGACCCAGTCGTGCGCCGTCGAGATCAGCGCGGACGCATTGTCCGCCGTGACGAAATCCTCGTGCGTCGCCACAACGCAATCGGCATTGATCTGTGCGACACGATCGGCGAGCACTTGTACCTTGGCACGCCCCAGGGTCGACTCGAGCGCCGGCAGCTGCCGGTTCATGTTCGATTCGGCGACGTGATCGAGATCGATGAGCGTGAGCCTGCCGACCGCGCTGCGCGCGAGGGCCTCGACGACCCAGGAACCGACGCCACCGACACCGACCACGCACACGTCCGCTGCACGCAGGTGGGCGGCGCCGGACACGCCATATAGGCGCTCGATGCCGCCGAATCGTCGTTCTGTAGACAAGCGTCAACCCCCTGGCTGGGCACGAAAGCGGTATATTACAGCGCGCGGCCGTGTTGTCCGGGCTCCACGCCGTGCCGCACTGACTCTGCTTATGACCGACGAAAAACTCGCACAGATCGACGACCTGCGCACGCTGTTCCTCACCGACGTTCCGCTGCTGGACGTGCGCGCGCCGGTCGAGTTCGCGGAAGGCGCGTTCCCGAGCGCCGAAAACCACCCCTTGATCGACGACGACGAGCGGCATGCCATCGGTATCGCCTACAAGCACGAGGGCCGGGATGCCGCGATCACGCTCGGTGAAGGGCTGGTCAGCGGTGACAAAAAAGCGCAGCGGATCGCACACTGGCAGGATTTCCTGCGCCGTCACCCGGATGCGGTGTTGTACTGCTTTCGCGGCGGGATGCGCTCACAGATCAGCCAGCGCTGGCTGCTCGAACATGCCGGGCTGCGTTGTCCGCGCGTGCGCGGTGGCTACAAGGCCATGCGCCGATTCCTGCTCGACGAGCTTGCACGCGGCGCTGCGGTGGCGCAGCCCATTGTGATCGGTGGGCGAACGGGTGTCGGTAAGACGCGCTTTCTCGCCCACTACGATGCCGCGATCGATCTCGAAAAGCTCGCGCATCACCGCGGTTCGGCGTTCGGCCACCATCCACAACCGCAACCGAGTCAGATCGATTTTGAAAACGCCCTTTCCGTGGCCCTGATGAAGCGCCTGGCGCACGACCCCGGCCCCATCCTCGTCGAGGACGAGAGCCGCAACATCGGCGGCCGGCACATCCCCGAAGTCTTGTTCAGCGTGATGCACGAGGCGCCGCTGGTCATCTTGGAGGCAAGCGACGACGAGCGCATCGCGATCACCTTGCAGGAGTATGTTCACGACGCCCTGGGCGAGTTCACTGCCCTGTACGGCGAACAACAGGGTTTCGAACGCTGGTCAGACTACCTCGCCAACAGCATGGACCGCATCCGCCGGCGCCTGGGGGGCGATCGCCATGCGCACGTGAGGAAACTGCTCGACGAGGCCGTCCTGCACCACCGCAGCACCGGCGACGTCAACCCTCATTGCCGCTGGATCGGATTCCTGCTGCACGAATACTATGACGGCATGTACAGCTTCCAGCTCGATCAGAAATCGCAACGCATCGTGTTCCGCGGTACGCGCGACCAGGTGGCAGACTACCTGGCACACGAACACGGCATCGTTGCAGTGCGAACCGATTGACATGGCATTGAGCGGACGTGACCAGTGAGGATACTGCTCGCATTGTGCGTATGGCTCGCGCCGTTGCTCGCTGCAGCGGCCGACGCACTGAATTCGCAGGGCATCTTCGAACGCCACGAACACGCGGTGTACCAGATCCGTGTAATCAACCGCGAAACGGGCAAGAAGAGCAGCATCGGCTCAGGCTTCATCTACGATCGCGCACAACGACTGGCAACCAACTACCACGTGGTCAGCGAGTTCATCGAGAAGCCTGCCGATTACGAACTGCGCTACCTCGCCGGCGACGGCAGTGAAGGCCCGCTTCGCCTCGTCGCCGTCGATGCCGTGCACGACCTCGCGCTGGTTGAGAGCGACAGTGCGCTCGGCACACCTCTCACGATCGCCGAGCCCCCCGCCAAAGGCGCACCGCTGTACGCCATGGGCAATCCGCTCGACCTCGGCCTGACGATCGCGGCCGGCACCAACGGCGGTGTATTGAGCCAGACGGACGCCAGCCGCATCCTGTTCTCCGGCAGCCTCAATCCGGGTATGAGCGGCGGGCCGACGTTCGACGAGTACGGGACCGTGGTGGGCATCAACGTGTCGACCGCACGCAACGACATCAGCTTCATCGTGCCGACACGCTACCTCGCGCGGCTGGCGGCTGAACCGGCGATGGATCCGGATGAAGTACTCACCGACATCGCCCGCCAGATTCGCGAGTACCAGGCCAATTACCTGGGCGGCATGCTCGCGCGTACATGGCCGCTCACGTCGATTCGCGGAGTCGCCGTTCCCAGTGCCATCTCGCCGACCATACGCTGTTGGGATGCCAGCCCGAAGGTCAAGGAAGAAAATCTCTATCGTCAATACAGCATCAGCTGCAAGAACGAAAACGACATCTTCCTCACCGACAAGCTCGAAGTCGGCAAGATAATCTACGAATATGCGTGGCTGCAGTCCGACGATCTCGAACCACTGCGCTTCCACCGCCTCTACCAGGCACTCAACAACAGCCAGTTCGGCAGCCGGGCCGGTAAAGACGACGTAACACGTTTTACCTGCCACACGCGCTTCGTGGCGGTCGGTGGTGAGACATTGAAGGCGACACTGTGTCACCGTGACTACAAGCACTACCCTGGACTCGGCGACGTGCTGTTCACGAGCGCGTTGGTCGGGCACACCGACAGCGGTTTCATCTTCAACCTCGATCTTTCGGGGACCGAAATCGCGACCGCACTGCAACTCATCGAACGCTTCCTGCGGGAGTTGCAATGGAAAAGCTGACCATCGAGGTGGTGCACCGCCACCAGAGCCAGTTCTACAAGCTCGACAAACCGGTCGTCCGCGTCGGCCGCGCGTTCGACAACGATATCATCGTCGCCGACCCCGCCGTGTCCGCGTATCACCTGCTTATCCGCACGACTGCCGATGGCGGCCACGAGGTGGTGTCGCTGGCGGACGAAAACGGCACCCACGTCGACCACCGGCGTATCGACGGCGCACTGAAGATCACGCGTCTACCCCTGCGTCTCGATGCCGGCCGCACGCACATCATCGTCCACGATCAGCAGCAATCGATGGCACCCACACGCATGATTGGCTGCCGGCGCGGTGGATGGTGTGTTTTCGGTCACTGGTTACCGGCGATTCTGTTATTTGTTTTGTTGGCGGTGGTGAGCGGATATGAGAACTATCTGGCGACGCCGAAGCAGTTGAGCTGGGATACCTACTGGAGTGATCAGATGGTCATCCTCGCGCTGGCGCTCGGTCTTTCGGTCGCCATGCTGCTCATCAACCGCATAACCTCGCATCGCTGGGAATACGCATCGTCGCTGAGCTTCGTCAGCCTCGCCCTGCTACTGTCGTTCGCGTTGGACCAGCTGATACCGCTGCTCGACTATTACTTCACCTCGCCCGCTCCCGGTTACGCTGCCAGCATGCTGTGGGTGGTTGTGATACTGCCGGCCTTTACCGCGTGGTTTCTCGCCCGTCTCAATCATGGCAATCTCGTTACCAGCCTGATCGTTATCGTCCTCATCTATACACCGAGTGCCTATCTTCAACTCAAACAGGTATCGGAGTACTACGATCTGCTCGATGACTTCAGCAAACAGGCGCATTACAGCAACGCCTTGTTTCCCTGGGACGTGAGACGCCAGCAGACAGTAAGCATTGACGATTTTCTTGCTTCGATATCGCAGCGTCTGCACGAGAAGCCGGAAAACTAAGCAGCAATCTGCGAACACCGCCACGACTCCGTCTATCCGTCAATTGCATTCAGCGTCGACGATCGATATATTTCCACGCGCTAAAGCATTTCTGTCTGTCGCACACTCGTGCATTCCCACTTTCTACTTTTGGAGTTTATTTGATGGCAAAGAAGACCTTGTCCGACCTGAGTTCAGAGGAGCTATACGAACTCGCCCGTGAACGCGAAATGCAGGAAGCGGAGGAGGCCAAGGAAGCCGTGCGCGCACAAGTCGACGAACTGCGCGCCAAGCGTCGCGAAATCGTTGCACGCCAGCGCAAGGAACTCGCGGCGATCGATGCCGAGATTCGCGCGCTGGGTGGACGCGGCGGACGCGCCAAGCGCCGCGGCCGCAGCGGCGGCAGTGCGACCGACCATGTACTGGAGATCGTCCAGGGATCGAAGAAGATCACCACGAAAGAGATCAAGGCCGAGCTCGAGAACCGTGGCGTGGTGGCGAACAATCTCGCCCAGACCCTCGCCTACCTGAAGCGTATGGGTAAGGTCACGTCGCCATCGCGATCGGTCTACGCACCCGCCTGATTCACGCCCCCTGTCGACGCGCGGTCCGTATCGCGATCGCGCGTCGCTACGCCGCCCGTCAGCAACATTGCGCACGATCGCGGCGTGGGTCGGTAACGCTTGCACCGGCATTGCTGCCGTCGATCGGCTCAGGCAAGGTGTGAACGGTCGTTTGGTGAGTCTGAACGATCGACGAGCTCGGTGGCTGTACCCAGTTGGTGGTGCGGCTCGAAGATTCGGACTGCCTATTTGCACCAACGTCATGGCGGCTCACTCGCGTGTGACGTCGGACGACGCTCATAGTGCCTTGTCAGACTGAATAGGCGACGCTGTCGCTGGTGTGTGCGTAGAGTAAACAGACCCTGCTGTCATCTGTATCGGGAGAAACCGGCGGTCACCGCGCCCAGTCCATGAAAATGCCTCGCAGTGTCCGCATCCTGTTCGCCATGGCTGTGATCGTGCTCGGCCTGGCGGCACTCTTGCTGCTGCTCACGATCAGTGAGTCGATGCTGACGATCCGCGCCCATCTGGCTACGTCGGAACCCTGGCTCGCGGCAGCCTGGTGGGGACTGGCCGGCGCACTGGCGCTGCTGGTCACCTGGCTGGTATGGCGCATACTGCGCGGCGATGACAGTGCAGCACGCCCGCCCGCCGCGCACGATGCCGGACCGCCCGACGAAGCACGCATCGAGCGCGACCTGGAGCGCGCCACGGAACTGGGCGCCGACACCGCCGTGGTGCGGGCGGAACTCGCCGAGCTCGCACGTCGTCGCGAGAGTGGTGAGATCCACATCGTACTGTTCGGTGAGATCTCGACCGGCAAATCGAGCCTGATCAACGCCCTGCTGCCCTCTGCCGAAGCCGTTGCCGACGTCCGCGGCGGCACGACGCGAGCGCTGCAGCGGTACCGCTGGCAGAGCCCGGGCGGTGACACCCTGGTGGTCAGTGACATGCCGGGAACGGCCGAGGCCGACGGCAGTCTCGACGCCCTTGCCGAAGACGAGGCGAAGCGTGCGCACGTGGTCTTGTTCGTCACCGACGGCGACCTCAATCGCCAACAGCACACGGCACTGCAGGAACTCCTCGCGCTCGGCAAACCCCTGCTGCTGGTGCTCAACAAGTCCGACCGCTACAGCGACGACGACCTTGCGCAGCTCAAGCACCGCCTGCTTGGCGTCATCGCTGGCCACACACAGGCAGGGTTCGTCAGCGTGTCGGCCGCGCAAACCCGTGAAGTCGTGCGCATCGACGCCGACGGTAACGAGCGCAAGGAAATGCGCGCTATCGAGCCCCAGGTCGCCGACCTCGCCAGCGCCGTACAACGGCTGCTCGACGACAACGACAACGTCCTCGACCGCCTGCGCGACAGCGCCACCTTTGTGCTCGCCGCACGCAAGCTCGACCACGCCATCGCCGAACGGCGGCGCGCGCAAGCGGAGGCACTCGTCGACGGCTACGCGAAGAAGGCCGTGGTGGGCGCACTCGCTGCGATCACGCCGGGCTCCGATCTGCTGATCCAGGGTTATCTGGGAACCCAACTCGTCAAGGAACTTGCCGCCCTGTACGACACCAAAGTACGCAAGGTGGACACCGAGTTGCTGTTGCAGCTGGTGCAGCAGCACGTCGGCAAAGCGCACACCCTGCTGCTGGCGGTCGCCGGCAACGCCCTCAAGGCCTTTCCCGGCGTCGGCACGCTGGCCGGTGGTGCCCTGCACGCGGTGGCCTATGGCATCATTTTCCGCACCCTGGGCCGCGCCCTGACCACAACGCTGGCGACGCGCGGCGAGCTGCACCCGCGGCAGGCCGCACGACTGTTCGAGGAGAAACTCGGTGAAGATCTGGAAACGCCTGCGCGCCGCCTTGCCGGCCTGGTTGTCGGGCGAACCAACACCGACGACGGACGCTGACGCGCGCGGCGATGCCCATCTGACGCTCGCGCGCGAAAGCCTGCGCGAGCTGCTCAGCGACGAGCGTGTCCCACAGGAGGTCCGTTCCGCGCTGGCCGACGATTACCAGCAGGTCGAGGTCATGCTCGACAAGCTCGAACACGGTCACGTACATATCGCCGTATTCGGCCGCGTGAGCGTCGGCAAGTCGGCACTCGTCAACGCCCTGCTCGGGGAGCAGCGCTTCGCCACCAGTCCGCTGCACGGTGAAACCCGTACCATTCAACGCGGTCAATGGCACGAGTTCCGCGACGGCAACGTGTTCCTGATCGACACGCCGGGCATCAACGAGGTCGCCGGCGAAGCGCGCGAGCAGCTCGCACGCGATGTCGCCTCACGCGCCGATCTCGTGTTGTTCGTCGTCGACGGCGATCTGACCCAGGCCGAGATCGATGCGTTGCGCGCCCTGGCCGAGACGCGTCGACCGTTGATCCTGGTCCTCAACAAAGTCGATCGCTACACGCCGTCGGAGCAGGCGCAGTTGCTCGATGTACTGCGCGCGCACGCCGGCACCCTGGTACACCGCGACAATCTGGTGACCACGGCAGCACAACCTGCGCCGCAATGGGTGATCCGTGTCGACGCCGATGGCAACGAGCACGAAGAGCAGCGTACCCGGCCGGCGCAGATCGACGCCCTCAAGGCGCGCCTGTGGCAGGTGCTCGAACAGGAAGGCAAGACATTGTCGGCGCTCAATGCTTCGCTGTTCGCCGGCCAGCTCAGCGACCAGGTCGCCGCCCGCGTGCTCGCCGCACGACGCACGTTCGGTGAGCGCGTGATACGTACCTGGTGCGTCGCCAAGGGGGTTGCCGTCGCGCTCAACCCGGTGCCGGTCGCCGACCTCGCCGCCGCGGCCGTGGTCGATGTCAGCATGGTCGTCCACCTGTCGCGCATGTACGGGCTGCCGCTGACGCGCAGCGAAGCCGGCGGGTTGGTGAAAACCATCGGCGCACAGATGCTGTTGCTGATGGGTACCGTGTGGGCCGTGCACCTCGCCGCGTCGGCGCTCAAGCTCGGCACGGGCGGCCTGTCGGCCGTGGTGACCGGCGGCGCACAAGGTGCCGTCGCCTACTACAGCACCTACGTGGTCGGACGTGCCGCGGAGCGCTACCTGGCCAACGGCAAGTCCTGGGGCGACGGTGGACCCAAGCTGGCCGTGCAGGAAATCCTCGACTCGCTCGATCGCGACTCCATCCTCGACCAGGCCAAGGCCGACATCCGTGCGCGCCTGGGCATGACCTGAGCACAGTCAAACGCGATCG
>JAGRHA010000112.1 GCA_020445205.1 Gammaproteobacteria bacterium | reverse complement strand
CGATCTTCAACGGCAACCGCCGCTTCCGTCGCAACCTCGCCAAGACCCGGAAGCTCGTCGCCGACCTCGGCCTCGACAAGGCGCGCATCGTGCCCGTCGAGCATCACCTCACCCACGCGTCGAGCTGCTACCACCTCAGCGGCTTCAATGAGAAGACCACAATCCTCGGCATCGACGGCAAGGGCGAATACGCGACTACCTTCTTCGGTTACGGCGAGAACGGTCGCATTCATAAGATCAAGGAGTTCTACGACCCGGATTCACTTGGTGGCATGTACGGTGCGATGACCGAGTACCTGGGTTTCGAGATGCTCGACGGCGAGTTCAAGGTCATGGGCATGGCGCCGTACGGCGATGCCGAACGCTTCGATTTCTCGCCATTGATCGCGTATGACGAGCGCTCGTTCAAGGTCAACACGCGACTCATCAACGTCATCGGCACGCGCCGCTACAAGGACGCTGCGGGCAAGGGTTACTACTTCAGTCCGAAGCTCATCGACTGGCTCGGTCCCAAGCGTGAGGGCGACGAGATCGACGATCCCTACGTCGACTACGCGGCGTCGATCCAGCGCCTGCTCGAGGACGTGGCACTCGGTCTCATCGACCACTATCTTGGCGACATCCTGCGCGAGACCGGCAAGATCGTCTATGCGGGTGGAGTCGCGCTCAACGTCAAGCTCAACCAGCGCATCATCGCGCGGCCGGACGTCAAGGAACTGTTCGTGCAGCCTGCGGCATCGGATGCCGGTACCGCACTCGGCGCCGCTTCGTACGTCGCGCACCAGATGGGCGACATGGTCAAGCCCATGCAACATGCCTATCTCGGGCCACGCTATACCACTGAGCAGTGCATCGAGGCGTGTCGCCAGCACGAACGGCAGCCGCAATGGGAGATACTCGACGATGCGCCGGCGCAGACCGCGCAGCTGCTCGCCGACGGCAATCCCGTCGCCTGGTTCCAGGGGCGCATGGAGTTCGGGCCGCGCGCACTCGGCAATCGCTCGATCATCGGCGCGCCGAATGTGCCCGGGATCGCCGACCGCATCAACGAACAGATCAAGTACCGCGAACGCTGGCGCCCGTTCTGCCCGAGCATGCTCGACAGCGTCGCGCCGCAGATGCTGCAGACGGATCACCCGGCGCCGTACATGACCTTCACGTTCGATGTCGCCGAGGAATGGAAGACGCGCGTACCCGAAGTGGTTCATGAAGATGGCACGGCACGCGCCCAGGTGGTGACGCGCGACACCAATCCGCGCTATTACGCCCTGATCGAGGCGCTCGAGAAGCTTACCGGCAACGGCGTGATCCTCAACACGTCATTGAATCGGCGCGGCGAGCCGATGGTGTGTTCACCGACCGATGCACTGAACATGTTCTACGGTTCGGAGTTGCAGTACCTGGTCATGGAAGACATCCTGATTCGCAAACAGCCGGCAGCGCACACGCCGTAACGGCCGTCGATATCGTCATCATTTCCGTTCGGAGTGGCCGCATGGGCGACAAGAACCAGATCAGTTACCTGAAGCGTTTCATGCCGACGCTGGACGGGCCAGTGCTCGAGATCGGCAGCAAGGACTACGGCAACACCGCGAGCTTTCGCGATCATTTCGTCGGCAACGAGTACGTCGGCATCGACATGGCCGAGGGCAAGGGTGTCGACCATGTGCTCGATCTCGTCGAAGGCACGGGCGACCTGCCGAAATCGCATTTCGCGTTGGCGATCTGCTGTTCGGTGCTCGAACACGTGCGCAAGCCGTGGGTCATGGCCGACAACATCGCATCACTCGTGCGCGAGGGCGGCATGGCCTATATCTCGGTGCCCTGGGTGTGGCGCTACCATGCCTATCCCGACGACTATTTCCGCTTCTCCTGGCGCGGCGTCGAGGAACTGTTTCCGGGATTCGACTGGCAGCACATCTACTACTCCACCAACATCCCCGACGAGTTCTACGAGATCACGCCCGAAACCACGCGCATCGACAAGGAGCTCGGCGTGAAGAAATGGACGCTGCACGGCAAACGCAAATATCTGCCGAGCCTCATGGTCAACATGCTGGGGACCAAGCGCTGAACCGGCGCGGTCGCAGCCATGCCGTCGATCCTGTTCATCAGCAAGGGTGAGAAAGCGTCGTCGACGCGTTACCGCGTGACCGATTACCTGCCTTATTGGCATGCCGCGGACTGGCACACGGTGCACGTCACGCACGATGGTTCGCTGGGTGCCTGGCGCGACATCCTGCGCCAGGCGCGCTCTGCGGACGTCGTCGTGATCCTGCGTCGCACCTTCCGTTGGCCATGGCTCAATCTGTTGCGCCGTGCATCGCGAACGCTGGTGTTCGACTTCGACGACGCGATCTTCGTGCGCGGATCGGGCGAGGCGAGCGCGAGCAAGCTCGCGCGTTTCGGTCGCACCGTCGCGGCGTGTGATCTGGTG
>JAGRHA010000111.1 GCA_020445205.1 Gammaproteobacteria bacterium | reverse complement strand
TATCTGCTCATGGTGGTACTCGAACGACGTGCCATGCGCGGAAGCCTCGGGTGGGTGACTGTCGTGTCGAATGCATCGGTGATGTCGCTGCGTGGTCGCGGGCCCGTCGACGCGGTCGCGTGCACATCGATGTGAGCGATGGCGTGTTTGCGATGTGACGAGCGAGCCCGTTATCGCGAGAGCGGGGCGGGTCGGCGCTCGTATACACGGCACTCACTGATCACCGCGTCGAGCGCAATATCCCAGGGCTGAACCGGCAACCGTTCCACGCGTTGCATCTCATAGGCGAGGCCGACAAGCAGCGGTCGTTTCATGTGGCGTCGGTTGGCGCGGAACGCGAACGTGCGGTCGTAGAAGCCGCCGCCCATGCCCAGACGGTTGCCGTCGGCGTCGAAGCCGAGCAGCGGGACGATGACCAGGTCGAATTGCTGTGCCGGGCGGATGTGTACACCGCGCTTCACGGGCTCGGGGATGCCGAAGCGGTTGGGATGAAGGCGGTCGCCTGGGCGCCACGCGCAGAACCAGAGCCGGCCGTGGCGGAACGGGTGTAATACCGGCAGGTACAGGCGTCTGCGCGGGTCGCTGATCTGTGTGAGCAGTGGCATGGGGTCGACTTCGCCATTGCTGCCGAAGTAGGCCGCGATGCGGCGTGCGCGCACAAACCACGTGTGTCGACGCAGGCGCCGCAGAATGGCCGCCTGCGCACTGGCTGCCTCGCGAGCCGGTAACGCGTGCCGGAGCTGCTTGAGTTGTCGGCGGAGGGTCTGCTGGTCAGTCATCGGAAGGAGAGAGCGACATTCCCCGCCTGTGCCGGTGCTTGCCGTTATCCTTGAACCGAGAGGTTCAAGTGGGACAGAAACGGGGCCTTAGGCTTTCCGCTACGGGGCGGACATGCACACTGGCATCCGTAACGAGGTCCCGAGGTGCATAAAGCATAGGCTCAAGGGAACATCGGGCCAGCTGCCGGACACCGCAGGGAATGTCTAGGCCAAGGCTAAACCCAAACCGGTCAGAGTTCCAGCTGGGTACTGTCGTTGAGTGCAATTTCAATGCGTTCGCGCAATGAACGAATGCGTTTGTTGGCCGAGCTGGCGGCCGAATCCTGTTCGGATTTTTCGTGCAGCAACTCGTGCGCGAGGTTCAAAGCGACCATCACTGCGATGCGATCGGTGCCTATGACCTTGCCCGAGCCCCGTACCTCGCGCATGCGCGCGTCGAGGAAACGGGCGGCACTGAGCAACTCGTCCTCGGTGCCGGGTTCACAGGCGATGCGGTATTCCTTGCCGAGGATGTTGACGGCAACGGCGACATTGCTCTGGCTCAAGCCTCGTCCTCCAGGCGCCGCAGCCGCGTGATCATGTCTTCGACGCGATGCTTGGCTTCGTCATTCTTGCTCGCCAGGCGGTCGCGCTCGGCCATGAGTTCGTGCTCGCGCGCGCGCAAGGTCTTGTTTTCGTCTTTGAGGTGCGTGCAGGCACGAATCAGTTCTTCGACACGTACTTCGAGTGCGCGCAGATCCTGTTCCTGCAGACCGTGTTTGTCATTTTTGCTCATGGCTGCAGCGAATATAGATTCGGGCGCGCCGCCGGGTCAATGGCGCGGCATGCTACGATCTGCTGCTGTTTTCACATTCGTGGATATCGCACATGCGTGCGCCCGAAACCGATCCGATGCCTGACTATGAAACTGTCGCGCGCGCGCTGCAGCGCAGCGGTATGCCGCAATGCCCGGCAGAGCTGCATGGATTCGCCACCGGCATGGTCATCGCCGGCGTCGACGAACCGCTCGTCGTCTGGCAGAACGAGGTGTACGCGGAATTCGATCCCAACGACGTGCTGGATACCGAATGCCGGGCTCTGCTCGATCGCCTGTTCGCGGCGTCGCTCGCTGCCGGGCGCGATGCGAGTGGCGGCCTGTCGCTGCTGCTGCCTGGGGACATCGTCGTCGACAGTCGTCGGCTCGCAGCGCTGCGTGACTGGTGCCAGGGTTTCATTTTCGGCATCGGCCTTGCGGGGGCCTCCCTGGAGCAACGCTTGAGCGGCAGCGGCCGCGAAATGATCAACGATATCGCCGAGATCACGCGGATCGACACCGACGATGCCGAGGACAGCGAAGAAAACCGGGCCGCACTGATCGAACTCGAAGAGTATCTCCGCGAAGGCGTAATGCTGGTGCGCGCCGAGCTCGCACCGGCGGCGACAGTCAGCGGATCGTCAGATCGGGAGCACTGAATCATGATGAAGGCCACGGAGTACAAGCGCCGCCGCCGCCAGCTGATGACTATGATGGGTGGTGGCAGTATCGCGATCCTGCCGACTGCCCACGAAACCATCCGTAACCGCGATGTCCATCACCCCTACCGTCCCGACAGTGATTTCCATTATCTGACCGGCTTCCCGGAACCCGAGGCCGTCGCGGTGCTGGTGCCGGGCAGGCCGCATGGTGAGTTCATCCTGTTCTGTCGTGAAAAGGATGCGACCAAGGAGATGTGGGACGGATACCGTGCCGGCTTAGAAGGTGCGGTCAGGGACTATGGCGCCGATGACGCGTTCCCTATTTCCGACCTCGATGACATCCTGCCGGGATTGCTCGAAGAGCGTGAACGCGTCTACTTCGCCATGGGCTCCGATCCGGGCTTCGACCAGCGTGTATCGGACTGGGTCGGGCAGGTGCGTTCGCGCGCACGTGCGGGCGTACACGGCCCGATCGAGTTCCTCGCGCTCGATCACTACCTGCACGACATGCGTTTATATAAGAGTAGGGCCGAAGTCGGCGCGATGCGCACGGCGGCACGGATTTCCGCCCAGGCGCACGGCGAGTTGATGCGGCGCTGCCGGCCCGGCATGTACGAGTACCAGCTGGCTTCGCTGTTCAGCCACGAGTGCCAGATGGCCGGCGCCGGACACCTGGCGTATCCATCGATCGTCGGCGGCGGCAACAATGCCTGCGTGCTGCACTACGTCGAGAACCGTGATGCGCTGCAAGATGGCGATCTCGTGCTCATCGACGCCGGTTGCGAGCTCGACTACTACGCCTCGGATATCACGCGTACCTTCCCCGTCAACGGGTGTTTCAGTGACGCACAGCGCGCACTCTACGAGCTGGTGCTGGAGGCGCAGCATGCCGCGATCGACAAGGTGCGTGCCGGCAACCACTGGAACGACCCGCACGAGGCCGCCGTGCGGGTGTTGACCAAGGGGCTGCTCAAGCTCGGCCTGTTGCGCGGGACCCTGGCCAAGGCACTCAAATCGAAGTCGTACAGCCGCTTCTACATGCACCGCACCGGCCACTGGCTGGGTATGGACGTGCACGACGTCGGCGACTACAAGATCGACGGCCATTGGCGCGAGCTCGAGCCGGGCATGGTGCTGACGGTCGAGCCGGGTCTCTACATACCGCGCGGCAGCAAGGGCGTGGCGAAGAAGTGGCAGGGTATCGGCATCCGCATCGAGGACGATGTGCTCGTGACACGCGGTGACCCGGATGTGCTCTCGCGTGATGTGCCCAAGTCGGTGGACGCTATCGAGGCCCTGATGACCCATGTGCGCTGACACGGCGACACGAGAGGTGCGCGAGGGCGAGCTCTACGACCTGATCATCGTCGGCGGCGGCATGGTCGGCGCCAGCCTGGCGATCGCGCTGGGCGACAGCGGCCTGCGTATCGCCATCGTCGAGGCGCATGTGCCCGGCGTCGAGACGCAGCCGACCTACGACGATCGCGGCATTGCGCTCGCCTATGGCACGCAGCGCATCTTCTCGGCGCTGAATGTGTGGGCCGAGATCGCTGCGATTGCCGAACCGATTCGCGAGATCCATGTGTCCGATCGCGGCCACTTCGGTGCGACGCGGTTGCGTGCCGACGAAGAGGGTGTGCCCGCACTGGGTCAGGTGGTGACCGCTCGTGCACTCGGCCAGGTACTGGTACGGCACGTACTCGACGCCGCCGCGCTCGACGTGATCGCCCCGGCCCGCGTGATGGATTTCCATGATGATGGCGGCGAAGTGCAGGTCGAGATCGAACGTGGCGGCGTTGTCGATTCGCTGCGATGCCGTTTGCTCGTGGCGGCCGACGGGGGCGAATCGGCGATTCGCACCCAGCTCGATGTGCCCGTGGTGCAGTGGCAGTACGGGCAGTCGGCCGTCGTCACCAACATCACGCCGACGCAGCCGCATCGCAACGTGGCGTACGAGCGTTTCACCGACACCGGCCCCGTTGCGTTGTTGCCGATGAGCGAGGGGCGTTGTGCCGTGGTTTGGACCGTGCGTGATGCGCAGGTGGATGCCGTGCTCGCGCTCGACGACGACGCGTTCATCGACGCCTTCCAACAGCGCTTCGGTTACCGTCTGGGTCGATTCGTGCGCGTCGGTCGGCGTACCGCCTACCCGCTCACGCTGCTGCGTGCGCGCGAATCGGTACGCGGTCGCGTCGCGATCATCGGCAATGCCGCGCACACGCTGCATCCGATCGCCGGGCAGGGCTTCAACCTCGGAATCCGCGATGTCGCCGCGTTGGCCGAAGTGATCGGCAAAGGGCATGCGGCGCACGGCGATGTCGGTGCGCCCGATGTCCTCGCACGTTACGAACAATGGCGCCGTGGCGAACAACGCAATGTCGCGCTCGTCACCGATGGCCTTGCGCGCGTGTTCAGCAATCCGCTTGGCGCGGTCAGGCTCGGGCGCAACATCGGACTGCTGGCGATGGACCTGTTGCCCGCCGCACGCCATGCATTGGCGCGCGGTGCGATGGGTCTCGCGGGGCGCCAGCCACGTCTGGCGCGGGGGGTGCCGCTTGACTGAGCAGGAGTTCGACGTCGCCATCGTCGGTGGCGGCATGGTCGGTGCGGCCCTCGCTTTGGCGCTGTCGCGTGAAGGCTTTACGGTGACCGTGCTCGAGGCACGCCACCCCGAGTTGCGCTGGCCCGACGAGGGCTTCGACCTGCGCGTATCGGCATTGACCCGCGCCTCGCAGCATCTGCTCGACAATCTCGGCGTGTGGACAGCCATCGTCGCAGACCGCGCGACGGCCTACCGGCAGATGCATGTCTGGGATCGCGCGGGGTTCGGCGAGATTCATTTCGATGCGGCCGACATCGCTGAGCCGGATCTCGGTCACATCGTCGAGAACCGCGTGATCGTGCGGGCGTTGTGGCAGGCGCTCGAACGCAGCGAGGTCGTGTGCTGTGCGCCGGTCAAGGTCCGTCGGCTCATGCACGAAGAAGACGGCATCGAAGTGCAGCTGGATGACCGGCGGCGTATCCATACGCGTCTGCTGGTCGCGGCCGACGGGGCGCGCTCACAGGTGCGTGAGCTCGTTGGCATCGAGTCGCGCAGCGAACCCTACGATCAGCACGCACTCGTGGCGACGGTGCACGCCGAGCACGGAAACCAGGAGACGGCGTGGCAGCGTTTCATGCAGGACGGTCCACTGGCGTTGCTGCCGATGCGACGCGATCTGTTCTCGATTGTCTGGTCGAATCGGCCGGATGAGGCGGAGCGCCTCGCGGCGCTCGACGAGTTGGCATTCAACGACCAGCTCACCGAGGCCAGTGAATCGCGTCTGGGCCGGCTTTCCGTGTGCAGCGACCGTGCGGTGTTTCCACTACGGCTACAGCACGCAGCCGAATACGTGCGGCCCGGTATCGCGCTGGTCGGCGACGCGGCGCATGTGATCCATCCGCTGGCCGGGCAGGGCGTGAATCTCGGTTTCCTTGACGCCGCGGCGCTGGTCGATGCCGTGCGCGCGGGCCGCGACGCGCGACGTGACATCGGCGAATTGCGCGTGTTGCGTCGTTATGAACGCAGTCGCAAGGGTCACAACACGGCGACGCAGCTCGCGATGGATGGATTCAAGCATCTGTTCAGCAACGACCGCCCCGCCCTCGCGCTGGTGCGCAACCTAGGTCTCGGTGTCGCCGGGCGTATCGGTCCGTTGCGGCGCCAGTTCGAACGCGTCGCGCTCGGGCACGGGATCGAACTGCCGAGCCTGAGCCGCCCACGCTGGTAACGCCGGCGCGCTCAGACCACTGAGCCCGGATGGCAGCAAAGGCCGTCGGATGACGCCCAAACGGGGCGGCGGACTGATACCAAATCCCTAACCCGCGTTCGTAACCCGCGACTTCACAGGTTCGTGCGTTCTTCTATTGACAAGTACTGCTTATTGAATAAAATCGCGAATCATTCTCATTCGCTATTTGATTCATTGAGGGCCGTCGTATGATTCGCAGACTGATTCCACTCGTGTGCGCAGCCACGCTCGCTGCACCGATTGCCTCCGCGGCCGACGAGGTCGTCGTTTACTCGGCCCGCAACGAGCATCTCATCAAACCCTTGTTCGACCACTACACGGCAAAGACCGGTACGGCAATCACCTATATCACCGATAAGGAGGGTCCGCTGCTGCAGCGGCTGAAGGCCGAAGGCGCGCGCACCCCCGCCGACATGCTGATCACGGTCGACGCCGGCAACCTGTGGTACGCGGCCGAGAGCGGCGTGCTCGCGGCGATCGATTCGCCGGTGTTGAATGCCAACGTGCCCGCCAACCTGCGTGATCCGCAGGGGCGTTGGTACGGTCTTTCCGAACGTGCACGCACGATCGTCTATAGCACCGAGCGCGTGAAGCCGGAAGAACTTAGCAGCTACGAGGATCTGGCCGATCCGAAATGGAAGGGGCGTCTGTGCCTGCGTACCTCGAAGAAGGTCTACAACCAATCGCTCGTGGCGACGCTCATCGCCCGCCTCGGCGAAGATCAGGCCGAACAGATCGTGCGTGGCTGGGTCGACAACCTCGCCGCGGCGCCGTTCTCGAACGATACCAAGGCGATGGAAGCCGTGGCCGCCGGTCAGTGCGATGTGACGGTCGTCAACACCTATTACTTCGGTCGTCTGCAGAAGAAGCAGCCCGACGTGAAGCTCGCGATATTCTGGCCGAACCAGGACAGCAGTGGCGTGCACATCAACGTCTCGGGTGCCGGCGTGACGCAGCATGCCAAGCATCCGGAAGCGGCGCAGAAGCTGCTCGAATGGTTGTCGTCCGCCGAGGCGCAGGGTGATTTTGCCGCACTCAACCTGGAATTCCCGGTCAATCCCACGGTGGCGCCCGATCCGGCCGTCGCGGCGTGGGGTACGTTCAAGGCAGACGCGCTCAACGTCAACGAAGCGGGTCGCCTGCAGGCCGACGCCATCCGCCTCATGGATCGGGCCGGTTATCGATGAGGTTCGGTGGTGTGACATGCGCCGCCGCGTGATGCGCGTGCGAGCAAAAAGATGAGCGGCGGCGCGCCGGCCATGGTTGCCGAGCGTCGCGACAAGCGCACGGTCGGGCGTCAGGCGCCCGACCGTTTTTGGCGTTGGGGCAGTCGCTTGCTCGCCGTGTCGGTGTTGGTGCCGCTGGCCGTGATCTCGGCCTCATGGTTGACGGTCGACGCCGCGACCTGGACGCATCTCGCATCGACCATCCTGCCGCAGCTGCTGCGCAACACTGTGACCCTGATCGTCGGCGTCGCCGTCGGCACGTTGCTGCTGGGTGTGCCGCTCGCCTGGTTGACCAGCATGTGCGAGTTTCCGGGCCGACGCTGGCTCGATTGGGCGCTGATGTTGCCGTTCGCGCTGCCCGCCTACGTGCTGGCGTTCGTGTTCGTCGGTGTCATGGATTTCGCGGGCCCTGTGCAGAGCGCGCTGCGCGACGGGTTGGGGTTGCCGCCGACCTGGTCGTTCGAGGTGCGCAACAGCTTCGGCGTCATCGCCGTCATGACGCTCGTGCTCTATCCGTATGTGTACATGCTCGCGCGGGTGTCGTTCCTCGGTCAGGGGCAGAGTGCCTACGAAGCCGCGCGCAGCCTCGGTCTCGGTCCGTGGGCCGCATTCTTCCGTGTGTCGCTGCCGATGGCACGCCCCGGCATCATCGCCGGCCTCAGCCTCGCGCTGATGGAGGCGCTCGCCGATTTCGGCGCCGTGGCAGTGTTCAACTACGACACCTTCACGACGGCGATTTACAAGGCGTGGTTCGGCTTCTTCGATCTGCACAGTGCCGCGCAGCTGGCGTCGATCCTGTTGACGCTGGTGCTCGTCGCACTCGTCATTGAAAGACGCTACCGCGCGCGTGCCCGCTTCACCGACAGCGGCCGCGCGGGTTCGCGACGCATGCGCCTGCGCGGCCGCCAGGCCGCTGCCGCGAGCCTGTTTGGCTGGAGCGTATTCCTACTCGCGTTCGCGGCACCCGCGTATCACCTGTCACGCTGGGCAGCCGCGTCGATCGGTGACCTCGACGGTCGCTACGTCGACCTGTTCGTCCACACCTTGTCGCTGGGCGCCATGGCCGGGGTGCTCACGGTCGTCGGTGCATTCGTGCTCGCCTATGCCAACCGCTATCACCGCGATGCCAGTACGGCGTTGAGTGTGCGTATCGGCACCCTGGGCTATGCCCTGCCGGGTTCCGTATTGGCCGTCGGTGTCATGTTGTCGCTGACCTGGATCGACAACCGCGTCGCCGATGCGATCGCGTGGATAACCGGTACCGATATCGGCCTGGTCATGTCGGGTACCGTGCTGGCGCTGCTCATGGCGTACTTTGCGCGCTTCCTCGCCGTCGCTTACGGACCCGTCGACAGCAGCCTCGAACGCATCCGCCCGAGTATCCGTGATGCCGCACGCAGTCTCGGCGCAGGGCAATGGGAAACGGTGCGTCGCGTGTATCTGCCGATGTTGCGCCCCGGCCTGCTGACGGCGGGTCTGCTGGTGCTCGTCGACGTCATGAAAGAGATGCCCGCGACGCTGTTGCTGCGACCATTCGGCTGGGACACGCTCGCCGTGCGCATCTACGAGCTCACGTCGGAGGGCGAGTGGGAACGCGCGGCTCTACCGGCCATGGCACTGCTGATCGTCGGCCTGGTGCCCGTGATCCTGCTCGTGCGACGTTCCGCGCGTTGAGCACATCCTGCCGTCAGTCGACCTGCAGACCGTAACGTTCGGCCAGATATTCGAGCGTGGCGATCAGTCCATACTGATCGGCCGAGTACACGGCGTCGATGTTGAACAGGCGGCGCATCACGGGGAAGTCGGTGTCGATCACCCTGCCCAGATAGACGTCTGCCAGCGCACCGCCGCGCGTCTGCATGTGTCGATGCGTGAGGCGGAACGAGGCCTTGCGCAATGCCGGTGGGCGATGGGTACCGAGAAAGGTCTTGAGGCGATACTTCAACGGTCGCGAGCCATCGAGCGCAAAGCCATAGTCGCTGGGATAGCCGGCGAGGCGCGGATTGATACGGGCGATGATGCGTCCCTGCAGTCGGCCAAGGTCCTTGAAGCGCAGCGGTATGCGCGCAGTGTTCGATATCGCGGCGTGTTCGAGGAACGGGAAGAACATCTGTCCGAAGCCCTGATTGATCTGCACGTCCCTCCCGGTCCAGAAGCGGCCGCGGAACTTCGGGTAGATCTCTTCGACCTGCGAACGCGCGAGGCGGTCGCTGCGCGCGCCGATGGCCTCGCGCATCGCGCTGGCCATGGCTGCGCGATAGGCCGTTTCGTCGAACGCCGTGGTCAGCGAGCGTGGGTCGAAACGTGAATAGAACGTCGATATCACGGCGTCGGTGCTCGACGCGCCATCAGGCATATAGAAGAAGTTGCGGTAGATCTCGCCCAGCGAGCCGTTCAGCGGTACGCGCCCGTCGCGGTGGCGGCTCAGGCGGTCTTCGCGGTCGGCGCCGAAATCGAACAGTGGTGTCTCCACTTTCCAGCCGTCGAACGCGTGCAGATTCTTTTCCGTTTCCTCGGCGAATGCATCGAGCGGCGGTGGGGCCACCTGTCCCTTGTCGATCACGCTGAGCGGCAGGCCTTCGGCGTCGCAGATCAGGCGCGCGATGCGCACGTCCTCGTCCTGTTCATCACCGTAGACGAAGAGTTCGGGTTTGACCTCGTACTTGAGCAGATTGGCGAGCATCAGGCGCGAGTCGAATCCGCCCGAGAACGAGATGCGCAGCTGTTCACCGTAGTTGCGTGCGAGCGGTTCGAACACCTGCTCGAGTTGCGCGACATGGTAGTCGGCGACGGCGTCGAGGGTGTCGAGACCGTCGAGTGCCTCGTTGCCGATCGGACTGGGCCTTTGATCGACACGGGCGCTGTCGCGATCCACGGCGAGGATAGCGTTGGCAGGCAATGTACGGATGCCGTCGACCAGCGTGCGCGAACCGAACACGGCGCCGTTGAACACGTACTCGTAGCACCCCTGGCGGTCGAGTGTCGTTGGGCCGGCCAGCTCGCACAGCGCAAGAAATGAGTTCGACCACAGCGTTCCGCTGGCGTTGCGGTAGAGCTTGTTCGCGCCGAGGCCGTCGCAAAAAGCGTACAGGCGCTGTGCCTTCTGGATCAGGATCACGTGCGAACCCAGCAACCCCTGCCAGTCGAACGTGCCGCTGTCGAAGTGGTCGAGCAAGGCCGGCAACGCTGCGGGGGATGCCTCGCCGCGGTAGAGCAGCGAACCGAATGCCGCGATGGCATCACCGTTTGCGGCACGATAGGTGGCCGGGTGCGCAGCGGCATGGCGCACGTAGAGCGACACGTGTGCCGATGCCGTGCTGAAGCCGGAAATGTCAGCAGGCGTTGCACCGATCAACGGCGTCGCAGCTTGGTTGTCGTCGAGGGCACCAGTGCGGAGGACGAAGAAGCTCATGGTTATCCTGCTGAGGGCGGCGGCGCCGACATTATAGCGACTGCGCCGGCAGTGGCCGGATCAACCGCGAGTCGGGCGGCGTGGGCACACGGTAGTGATGGCTGTGCGCCGATGTATGCGGTCGACTAGCATTGTCACAACGCCTGATCCGACGCGGTTCGCGTCACGGCACGATACGGTGATGCTGTTCTGGTGATTTCCGGCCTGCGCTTGTCCTTTTGTCTGCTGCTCCTGACCCCGGGCGCGCTAGCGGCCACGCTCAGTGCGGGTCCCGCGGATTACCAGGGCGTCATCGCTTCGTTGCGCCCTGGCGATACTCTGCAGCTCGCCCCTGGAAGGTACCCCTACGGCCTGCGCCTCCATGGTATCCAGGGCCTGCCGGGCAGCCCGGTGACGATTGCCGGTGCGCGCGGCGACGCCGCGTCGGTGTTCCTCGGCGTCGAAGGCCGCAACACGGTCAGCATCAAGAACGCGGCACATATCGTGATCCGCGACATCGAGATCGACGGGCGCGGCGCCTATGTCGATGGCGTGAAGGCCGAAGGCACCTCGCGCTTCGCGCACCACATCACGCTCGAGAACCTGTATATCCACGATCTCGCCGCGCAGCAGCAGTCGGTCGGTATATCGACCAAGTGTCCGGCGTGGGACTGGACCGTGCGCGGCAATCGCATCACGCGCGTCGGTACCGGTATGTACTTTGGCCAGTCGGATGGCTCGGCGCCGTTCGTCGGCGGCCTCATCGAAGGCAATCTGGTCAGCGATACGATCGGTTACAACCTGCAGATCAAGCACCAGCGCGTGCGCGCGGCCGTGCCGGGAATGCCCACGGAACCGCGACTCAGCGTGATTCGACGCAATCGCTTCAGCAAGGCCGCCAATGCCTCGACCGGCAAAGCGGCGCGCCCCAACGTGCTGGTCGGTCATCAGCCACTCGAAGGCCCGGGGCGCGACGACGGCTATGCCATCTATCAGAACCTGTTTTATCAGAACCCCAGCGAGGCGCTGCTCCAGGGCGAAGGTAACCTGGCCGTGTACAGCAACCTGTTCGTCAACACCCATGCCATCGATATCCCTGCGATCACCATTCAGCCGCACAAGGCGGAGCCGCGCGACGTGCGGGTGTTCTTCAATACCGTGTTGCATCCACAGAGTGGTGTGCGCCTGGTGCGACGCGCTACGCAGACCGCCGCGATCACGCGCGTGGCGGGTAATGCGGTATTTGCCGCCCAACCCCTGCAGGGTGTGGCGACAGGGCACAACCACACCGCCGACTATGCCACGGCCGCCACTGTGCTGGTGGCACCGTTCAGCGACCCTGCGCACATGTCGCTGCGTCCACGACCCGGACAGCTTCTGGGCACAGCCGCGCAGCTCGATGCATTCACCGATCTGCCCGACTATCACCTCGACTACGATGGTGAAGCACGCGGCGACGTCGCATACGGTGCCTACGGGCGGGCCGAAGCGGGGCCGCCAGCGCGCTGAGCGACGGTATGTCTTGCGGTCCGGTCACGCTGTCGTGTGTGTGCCGGCATCGGTGTCGTGCCCCGCTGTCGTCGCGCGAACGAACGGGTATTGCAACAACGCCACGCCGAGCACGACCGACATGCCGGCAACCGCCATGCGTACGGCGAGTGCAGTGCCCGACACGACGTGCGCGCGATCACTGCTGAGCAGGAACTGCAGCGCCGAGTAGTGCTCGCCGTATTTGATGATGTGTTGTTCAAAACCGACGCCGGCCAACACGGCCGCCAGGATCATCATCACCAATGTCCAGGCCAGTGCGCGCGACCAGGCTACGCGTGTGGCGGCGGTGAAGGCGACCAGGCTCGCGCCGGCAGACACGAACAGTACTGCGCCCGAAAGCGCGGTGCTGCTCACCAGGCTGCCGCCGCCGGCCATGAGTTCGGTGAGGTTGTCGGTCGACGCGAAGATGACCGAGACCAGGTGAGCGAGGGCCAGCACCGGCAGCGCACTGCCAAGCCACGCCACGGCAGCCGTGCGCTGGACAGCCTGCCGCGACACCGCCCTCGCCAGCAGTACGCCACCCGTCAGCAGCGATGACAGCGCAGCGAACAGGACGCCCAGTCGCAGCACTGTCTCGATGGCCGGTGGCCAGCCGAGCACGGGCGAGCCGACGAGATCATGCAGGCTCTCGTCGGGCACGGCGAGTGCGATGACGGCCGCTGCGACCAAACCGTGTGCCAGCAATGCCGGCAACAACGACAGGGCGAAGCGTTGACCGGAACCCAGGCGCCAGGCCATCCATACCGGAACGCCTGCGAGCCAGAAACCGAACAGCGTGAGCAGCGCCGCCGACAGCAGTGGGCTGCCGGTAGCCACGAGCTCACGCACGTTGTAGGGCACCGCGGTCATGTGCGGCAGCGCGATCATGCTCAGACTGAGCAAGACAAAACCCGGGACCGCGCCGACCATCAGCCGATGTCTGTCAAGGCGTTGCACAGAAAGCAGCGGCGACGCTGTCACGGCTGCGGCTCGCGTACTGCTGTTGCGGCGCACGTGTGTTGTCTGCGGCATGGCCGGGGGCGGTGCCGGCCGCGTGTCTTTGTGTGCCACGCCGACGAACACCGTCAGCAAAAACAGCAGCGCGAGGCGCGGGGCGTCGAACAACGAGCCCACCACGCCGACAGTGAGAAACGCCAGCAGGCTTGCCAGTGCGGCGAGTGCCGCGAGGTCGCCACTGCGGCGCAGTTTGCCGAGCAAAATGACGATGGCGTAGCCGACCAGCAATGTGAACGTGACGACGCCGGCCCACCCCTGGTCGAACAGCAGCGCCACCCAGAGGTTCTTGACGTGCCATGCGAGGTGATCGTCACTGCTGAAGAACCAATGGTCGGCACCGCCGGTGAAATCGCCGTTGCGTACGAGGTTGCGCCCGTCTGCACTGAGGAGGGCGACGCGTGCGACCTCGGCCACGCCATCCCGCGAGGCGTTCTCGAGTGACAGCGTCACGGGCCGGGCCGGCGTCCCTGGCCAATCGATCTTCAGGCCCTGTTGGTGATCCGACCATGTCTCACCCAAGGTGAAGGTCGCCGAGCTGCAGCCGAACGCGTCGAAGTAAGTTCTTTCGCACAGCAGCACGTTGATTGACGCCTTGCCGGAACGACTGCGTGCGACCACCTGCAGCGTGTAATCGTCGCCCCGGGCCGCCGCCACACGCTGCTGCAGATAGCCGGTCGTGCCCGCGCCGAGCGCCAGTCGGGGCGTTGCCGCATCGCGGACGATCGCAAACGAAGCAGGACGACGTGCCGGGTCCTGGCGGTAGAAATAGTGCGTCGGATAGCTGCCCACTCCCATGCCGAACAGGGCCGTGATCGGATCCGGCTTGCGCATGGCCAACGCCGCCGTCCAGTGAGCTGCACGGGTACGGGCGTCATCGACAATGCGCTGCAGGCGTGACTGCGCGAAATCGCCGCTGACGATCGGTAGCGTGACTGCCGCTGCGGCCACGCCGGCCACCACTATTGTCGGCCACGCACGCCGTGTGCCGGCTGTGCTGCGCGTCGACACGATGCCGACCAACACGATGCCCAGTGCGAGCAGCAGCGCCGCGTAGCCGCCGCGTGAATAGGTCACGGCCATGGCATAGATCGCGAGAGGGAACAGCAGTAGCAGTGCGAACCGGGCTGAGCGGCTGCGTGCGCCAACGATGCCGACGGCCAGGAAGGGCATGGTCATGGCCAGGAACGCCTCGATGTGCGCGCCGCCGTTGTGCATGCTCGACATGAACCCGGCGGCGCGGAAATCCCGGCTCACGTCGAACAAGCCGGGAAAGATCGCGCGCTCCCAGAGGATGCTCGCCGTTGCCGTACCGAGGCCGGCAACCATACCCCAGGCAAATACGCGCCCGACCGCGACGCCGGCGCGTCGCAGACCCGCCAGCAACGGCAGGAGTGTGAGCGCCCACAGGCTGCCCTTGGCCACGCTCAGCGCATCGAACGATGGCTGGACGCTTGCCGCACCCGGACTGCCGAACGGCAGGTTTGGCACCAGGACCATGGCCAGGCTGGCCAACGTCGATGCCGCGAACAGCGACACCAGCACACCGAAGCCCTTGGTCGGCATTGCACTGCGCAGCTGTGGCTCGGGGCCGAACGCGTACCCGGCCGCCAGCGTGAGCGTGAGCAGGATATCGAATGCGTCGAACAGATGGCGTCCGGACCAGGGGGCGAGGTCGAGCACGGGCAGCAGTGCCGGTAGGGCGACGAGCCACGCCTGCGGCACGCGCACCAGCAGGACGAGATAGGCGATCGCCAGCAGGGTCAGTTCGACGCTCAGAACCGGGAAACGCCACAGTGCAGCCGCCGCGACAACCAACGCAGGCAGTGCCATCAGGCGCCACCCCGGATGTGCCGTCACGATCGCGGTCGCGGCCGTCGTCTGCGGGGCGGCCGGCACCCTGCGGCTGGTGTGCTGCCGGTGTGTGCAGGCCAGGTAGGCGCCAAGCGCCGCACCCAGTGCGGCAAACAGCGGGTTGCCGAAATCCGGTTGCCGGTCGGTGATGAACAGACGGCCGCCCTCGAGCAGCGTGGCGATCGCGATCGCCCAGGTGACGCTGCTGCCGAGCAACGCACGGCCGCTGTCGGTGGGCCGTCGCGTGGCCCACACGATCAGCCCGAGTGGCAGATACGCGAGCGTGACCTTGACCACGCCGCTCAGTGCCACGCCGATGTCGGCGAAATAATGTACGTAGAACGGCAGCAGGTACAGATCGGGCAGGCGCTGCCATGCCGCGGCAGGTGACATCCAGGCCGTCGTCCACCAGCCGCTCGCCCAGGCCAGCGCCACGAGATAGGTCGGGGCCGACAACCACAACCAGCGCCTGTCGTGTGGTGGTTGCGTACAGTTCGCGCGCAGGAAACGTGCTGCGCCGT
>JAGRHA010000110.1 GCA_020445205.1 Gammaproteobacteria bacterium | reverse complement strand
TGCGAGGTTTTGCCGCACGACGCAGGCTGTATGAAGCCTGCCGTCAAGTGCACGCCGGTGAAAGCGCTGAAGACGGGCAGTTATCACACAGTGGGTTCGTCGTCATCCGCTGTGCGTGATGGGCCGGTGCCGGCAGGCGCGGCTGCACCACGCACCACGCTTGCGAATCACGGGGCGTGCGCGAGTGCCACGGTCCGTCCCTCGTCGTGGCATGTGGGCATTTGCTCGGCGCCACATTCGGCGAAGATCTGGGCACTGCATTGCGCACACTTGGTGCTGTCCATATGGTGCAGTACGGCGCTGATGCCGGCACTCTTCGATGCGAATATCGCATCGCGGCCGATTTCGTCCAGGTAGCCGCCACGCTCGAGGAACTCGAGCACGGCCGGTTTTGCTCGGAACAGATACAGTCGCCGCCCCACACGGCGCAAACGTCGGGCTTCCTGCACCAGGAACTCGGCGCCCGCGACGTCAATGAAATTGACCCCGTGCGCAATCAGCGCCGTATCGCGGGGTGTGCGGTCACGTTGTCCCATCTGCCGCAAGCGCTCGCCGACATGGCTGACGGCGCCGAAGAACAATGAGCCGTCGACGCGCACCATGCGCAACTGCGGGCACTGCGGCAGGTGGTTGGCGTTGTTGAAGCGGCGTTTCGGCAACGCCGGGTCCGGCACCCGCTGCTCCATGTGGGGTCGCGATGTGCGTCCGAGGTAGGCGATGAGTGACAGACCGACACCAAACAGAATGGCGAACTCGAGGTCGAGAAACACCGCGGTCAGGAACGTCACGATCATCACGTTCGACTCGATGCGGCTGGCGCGCAGAATCTGACGGATGTGATGTGTGTCGACGAGTCCCCACGCGACGAGCATGAGCACGCCTGCCATCGCGGCATTCGGCAGGTAGGCGGCGAGTGGTGCCACCAGTACCACGATGCCCATCAGCAGTATGCCGGCAAAAACTGCGGCGAGTGGTGTCTTGGCGCCGGCTTCGTAGTTGAGACCGCTGCGATTGAACGATCCCGTCGCGACGTAACCTGAAAAGAAGCTGCCGACGATGTTCGACAGGCCTTGGCCGATGAATTCCTGACTGCCATCGATAGCTTGTCCCGTACGGATCGCGATGGAACGTGCGATCGACACGGCCTCGGTGAGGGCAAACAGAGTCACGGCAAGTGCGGTTGGCGCGAGTTCGCGCAGCGTCGCCAGATCAAACGTGGGCAGCGAGAGTGGCGGTAGGTCGCTGGGTAGGGCGCCGACCGTGGCGATCCCGTGCCCTGGGGCACCCAGCATGGCGGCGAGCGCGCTGCCGATCAGTAGCGCGCCGATCATGTAGGGCACGCGCGGCAGGTAGCTCTTGATCAGCACGCCGCTGATCAGCGTGATCATGGCGATCGCGAACACGTGCAGGTTGACGGCCGTGGGATCTGCGACGAGCACCTGAATGGTTTCGAAGGGGTTGCTGCCACGCGGTATCGCGACACCGAAAAAGTGACGCAGCTGGCTGCTGGCGATCAGCAAGGCTGCCCCGGCCGTGAAACCGACGATCACGGAATGCGAGATGAAATTCACCAGGGTGCCGAGGCGTGCAAAACCCATGAACAGTTGGATCGCACCCACCATCAGGGTGAGTGTCAGCGCGAGTTGTACGTAGGCGGCGCTTCCCGGTTCGGCGAGCGTGCTCAGCGACGAGAACAGTACGACCGATGCTGCCGTCGTCGGCCCCGATACGAGGTGCCGGGATGAACCAAACAACGCGGCGATGATCGCTGGGATCATGCCTGCGTAGAGTCCGTACTCGGGCGGCATGCCGGCGATCGTGGCAAATGCGACACCCTGTGGCAGCACGACGATCGCACCCGTCAGCGCGGCGACGAGGTCGTGGTTCAGCGTGCGGCGGTTGACCAGCGGCAGCCACTGCAGGAACGGCAGCAGCCGACTGAGCAGATGGGTGTCTTTGTTCCAGACCTGGGCGGCGTGTGCGCCGCCATCGAGCGAGGCCTGTCGCATCAGCCCTGAACCGACGACGCAGAACGCGGTGCGCGACAGCAGCCACCGTCGAGGGGGGCCGGTTTGTCTGCTGCGCGTATCTCGCGATCGATGACCTCGCCGGGGAAGCTGCCACCGTCCGCATCGGCATGTGCTGCCATACGCGTCGACGACGCCACCGAAGCGATGTCGCCGATGCGCAGTTGTAGGGCGAGTACTGCAAGGATGCCCAGCGCCACGATCACCACGTGGTGACTGCCGAGGCCATAGCCTGCCGCCGCGGCAAGCACCGCGATAGCGACATAGCGAACGCTCTGTGGCAGGGCGCGGGGTTTCTCGAAATCGCCGGTGTAGGTGGGTGAGTAATGCATGGCACGCTCCGTGACAACTGGGATCGGAAAGGGACTTGCCACAACGTTAGCGAAGCGGGTGTGAAGCGAATGCGAAGGCAACGTTAACGGAGCGTTAAGGCGCTCACAAAAGCGCCTCCGCTTGGTCGTCAGGCGGTCGGCAAGGGCGCGCCGAATTCGAGGCGGGCGATTGTGCCGCCGTCGGGCAGGTTGGCCAGTGTGACCCGCCAGTCGTGGCGTTCGCACAAACGCTGTACCAGCGACAGGCCCAGTCCGGCGCCATGACTGTCGTCACCGCGTACATAGGGCTGGAACAACCTGGCGACGTCGATGTCGCCGATGCCTTTACCGGTATCGTGGACCTCGACGGCAGATGGCAGCACGCAGACGCGCACCACGCCCTCGCTGGTGAAGCTCAGCGCATTGCGCAACAGGTTGCCGAGCACCATCGAGAGCGCCGCGCGTTCTGCTTGGATTTGGGGCTGCGCCTGGATGTCGAGAACGAGCTCGACCGGTTTGGTGCGGAACAATTCGCGGTAGCGGTTGACCAGCTCCGCCGCCAGACTGGCGACGTCACAGGCTGACGAAGGCGCCGAAACGGCGTCCTGTTCGCGTGCCAGCGCGAGCAGCGCACCGGTCATCTCGTTCATCTCGGCGACCGCACGACCGATGCGTGCGATGCGCGCGCGATTGCGTTCATCGACCGTTTCGTCGCTGAGCAGCAGTTCACTGGCACCGGAAATCACGGCCAGCGGCGTGCGCAGTTCGTGACTGATGTCGCCCGTGAACAGGCGCTCGCGCTCGATGAAGTCGTGCAAGCGGTGCAGGTAGGCGTCGAAATCGGCCGCGAGTTGCTGGATCTCGACCCAGGGGAACGCATCGGCCAACGGGGTGTGCATCCTTTCGGGTCGCAGGTTGGCCGCGCGGCGGACGAGTTCGGTGACGGGGGCGATCACGCGTGTCGCGAGGCGCCGGCCCGACAATGCCGAGATGAGGGTCACGAGCAACACGCTGGCCGCCAGCAGCAATACGAATCCGCGTTCGCGCCGCTCCAGTGCCGTGACATCGTAGAGGACGACGAAGCGTTGGCCGTCGGTGATACGGACCGCGGCACGGTACGGCGTCTGTGCGAGGACCAGGTGGTGTTGGCCCGGAGTGAGCGCGGCGACCTCGCCGGGCACGCTGTCGCCCGTCGGTTTCTCGGGCATGACGAAGGCGCGGATGGTCGCGGTCTGCTCGGGCAGTGAGTAGGGGTTGCGCTGGCGGCGCGCGATCAGATCGTCGAGCTCGGCGGTCAGTGTGTCGTCGATCAGACGCCGTTCGAGATCGTGCGACATCAGGTAGATCAGCGTCGCCAACGCGATGCTGACGAGCGCGCCAAACACCGCGAGCGTGACGGCGACCCGATTGCGGAGGCTGCGCCGCGGCGGCATGGCTCAGCGCGCCTCCGGCGCACGACAGCCGTCGCTGTCGTGTTGCGTTGAACGCTCGACGTGGCCGAGCGGACCACGGTTGCCGTGCCAATGCTGCGCCCAGTGCTGTGGAGATCGGGTGGATTCAGCGTTCATCGTGCCGGCTGATCTGATAACCGATGCCGCGCACCGTGTGAATCAGCGGTTCGGCGGAACCGCGGTCGATGGCGCTGCGCAAGGCATGGATATGCGTACGCAGTGCGTCACTGTCGGGCAGGTCGTCGGCCCAGACTTCGCGTTCGATTTCTTCACGCCGGACGACGTTGGGCGAACGTCGCATCAGCAATTCGAGTATGCGCAGCGGGATCGGTGCGAGGTCGATGCGGCGGTTGCCGCGCTCGACACGCAGACTTTGTGGATCGAAGCGCAGGTCCGCCACGTACAGCTGGCTGTGCGATGCCGCTCCGTGGTGCCGACGACTCAGGGCGAGCAGGCGTGCCTCGAGTTCCGGCATGGCGAACGGTTTCACCAGGTAGTCGTCGGCACCACTGCGAAATCCTTCGAGCTTGTTGGCCAGGGTGTCGCGCGCCGTGAGCATCAGCACCGGGGTGTCGTGGCCACTGTCACGCAGTCGGGCGCAGACCTCGAGGCCGTCCATGCCCGGCAACATCAGGTCGAGCACGATCACGTCATAGCGGTTTTCCAGTGCGAACTGCAGACCAGCGAGACCGTTGTGCACGATGTCGACGGTGTGTCGCCGGGCCTCGAGAAAGTCGCACAAGTTGCCGGCGAGGTCGGGGTTGTCTTCTATCAACAGCAGATGCATGCCGTGTATGGTAGCCGAAGCGCCCGCCGTGCGATGGCATTGGCCGTCGAATCCGGCACTGCGGTTCGTGGCCGAATTACCAAAGAACCGTGTCGGCCTACGTACTTCGTTTCGGCCGGCCAAGCGGATGTGCACCGCATATGCGCCGTGATGTGGGCGAAGACATCATGGCCAACAGCGGGCCTGCGACACAGGCGTGCCTGGTGGGTGATGCGGTGTAGAGCGATGCGCGTCCACGGTGCATCGCGGTCGTGGTGTGCGTCAGACGCCGCCGCTGTGCACGATCTCGTAGTACAGCTTCTCGAGTTCGGCCTTGTGCTTGGTTTCTTCGTCGGCGAGGAACGCGAACAGGTCGCGAATCGGTCCGGCATCCGCGTTTTCCGCGAGCTCGCGATACTGCTCCATCGCAGCGTGTTCGCGGCCAAGCGCATACTGCAGCACTGCCTGGTCGTCGGGGTTGTCGCCGAGGTCGGGGAGCTGGATGTAGTCGGAGAACTTGTGATCGGCGACCGGCGTCGTGATGCGTG
>JAGRHA010000109.1 GCA_020445205.1 Gammaproteobacteria bacterium | reverse complement strand
TTCAGGTACCGAGGCGACGATGAGCGCCATCCGCCTCGCACGCGGCTACACCGGCCGCAACCTGCTGATCAAGTTCGAGGGCTGCTACCACGGCCATTCCGACTCCCTGCTGGTCAAGGCCGGCTCGGGTGCACTGACGCTCGGTGAGCCGTCTTCGCCAGGCGTGCCTGCGGCGCTCGCCGAACACACCATCACGCTGAGCTACAACGACCTCGAACAGGTACGCGACGCATTCAAGTCGACCGGCGACCAGATCGCCTGCATCATCGTCGAGCCCGTGGCCGGCAACATGAACTGCATCCTGCCCAATCCGGGATTCCTGCAGGGACTGCGCGAGATCTGCGACCAGTACGGCGCCGTACTCATTTTCGACGAGGTGATGACCGGCTTCCGTGTCGCACTGGGTGGCGTGCAGGCCGCGTACAACGTGCGCCCCGACCTCACCACGCTGGGCAAGGTCATCGGTGGCGGCATGCCAGTCGGCGCGTTCGGCGGTCGGCGCGACATCATGCAGAAGATCGCCCCGCTGGGCCCTGTCTACCAGGCCGGCACCCTCTCGGGTAACCCCGTGGCAATGACGGCAGGCCTCAAGACACTCGAACTCATCGCGATGCCGGGCTTCTTCGAACAGCTCGCAGCGAAGACCGAGCGCCTCGTCGAAGGTATGGTCGCGGCGGCACGCGATGCCGGCGTTGCGTTAACCGAGAACCACATCGGCGGCATGTTCGGCCTGTTCTTCACGGAGCAGGAGCGGGTCACCGACTTTGCCGGTGCCACGGCCTGTGATCAGGCGCGCTTCCGCGCCTTCTTCCACGCCATGCTGGAGAACGGCGTCTACCTCGCGCCATCGGCATTCGAGGCCGGGTTCGTTTCGGCAGCGCACAGCGACGGCGACATCGACGCGACACTGGTCGCGGCGCGCAGCGCGTTCGCGGCCGTCGCCTGAGCAGCGACGCTCTGCCCGCCCGCGGATAGCGCCATGTGCATCCTCCGCCCGCGACGCTATCCGTGCGCGATCTCCGGTGCGCGCAGAAGTGCGTTCCCGCGCATGATCTGCCGGCCGTGAGCGAGCTGTTTCATCAGCTGACGGAATGGATCCGTCTGCACCCGGATTCTGCAGGCCTCGTGGTGTTCGCCATGGCACTCGCCGAATCGCTGGCGATCGTCGGTGTGCTGATCCCAGGGGTGATCGTGTTGTTCGGTGCAGGCGTCCTGATCGGCAACGGCGTACTCGATTTCTGGACGATGTGTGCGTGGGCCGTGGTCGGCGCCGTGGTCGGTGACGGCCTGAGCTATTGGCTGGGCCACCACTTCGAGTACCTGACCGAGCGCTGGCGTTGGTTCCGACTGCACCCCGATCATCTGCGCAAGGGCATCACGTTCTTTGAAAAATATGGCGACCTCAGCGTTGCCCTGGGTCGCTTCTTCGGTCCCATCCGTGCGATCGTGCCGCTGATCGCCGGGCTGCTGCATATGCCTCCGCGACGTTTCTTCATCGCCAACGTGCTGTCGGCTTTGCTCTGGGCTCCGGCCTACCTGCTGCCGGGGATGTTGTTCGGTGAGATCAGCAGCGCGCGCGACTGGCGTCAGCTGGCATTTCCCGTCGCCGCCATCGGTGTGATCGTCGTCGCCTGGTGGCTGGTGCACCACATCGGCAAGCGGCGCTAGACGACAGTCACTTCCTCGCCGTGGGGGTTGACCAGGCCGGCGAGACGGAACGCGCGTTCGACCGCGTCCGGCTCATCGAATAAGGCCTGCTTCTCGCTCAGCGGCAACGGCAACAGCTCGACCAGTCGCGCGGCGACATGATCGGCCGTCGGGGTGGCTGTGCTCAGCCGGTCGTAAGGCGCCCCGACGCGCGCCAGCACCTCATCGAGCAGCCGTGCCATCCATGCCAGGTCTGTAGGCAATGGCTGCGCCGGTGGCGTCGCCAGGGTGAGGACTTCGGCGCGCATGAGGTTATCCGCTTCGGCCGTGGTCGCGGCTATCTCGACGCGCTGTTCGCCGACACACACGAGCTCCAGCAGGCCGTCGTCGCCCTGTTCGAAATCGACAATGCGTGCCAGTGTTCCGTGCAGCGCCGTGCGTGCAACGCCCCCCACCTCGTCACCCTCGACGATTGCGGCGACGGCAAACGGCATCTGCTCACGCAGGCACTCGCTGACCATGCGCACGTACCGTGGCTCGAAGATGCGCAGCGGCAGGATACCGTCCGGAAACAGCACGACGTGCAGCGGGAACAGCGCCACCTGCCGTGTTTCAGCGTCGGGCACGTCAGCCCTCATCGCCCCAACGTGCGCCCAGTGCATGTTCGACGCCGAGATGATCGAGGATGCGCGCGACCATGAAATCGATGATCTCAGCGACCGTCTGCGGTCGGAAATAGAAACCGGGATTGGCCGGCATGATCACGGCGCCGGCCTGTGCAAGGCGCAGCATGTTGTCGAGATGGATGGTCGAGAACGGTGTTTCGCGCACCACCAGGATCAGCTTGCGCCGCTCTTTGAGCGCGACATCCGCCGCGCGGTCGATCAAATCGTCGCAGATACCGTGCGCAACGGAGGCCAGTGTGCCCGTGGTGCACGGACAGATCACCACGGCTTCGGGAGGGTTCGAGCCGCTGGCCACGGGCGCCGTCCATTGCTGGCGTCCGAACACCCGCAACTGCCCCGGCGCCGAACCGAAATGCGCACTAAGATAGGTCTGCATCTCCTCCGGCCGCGACGGCAGTCGCAGATCGGTCTCCATGTTGGCGACCACCTGCGCCGCCTGTGACGCCATCACGTAGACATCGCGCCCCGCCGTCAGCAGGCACTCGATCAGACGCAGGCCGTATTGAATGCCCGAAGCCCCGGTGAGGGCGACGGCAATGGGTTGATGGCTCTCGCTCATAGCGCCATTTAAGCACGCCGCGCGGTCGCCTGTGTCACCGAGGCAGGATAGCGGCGAGACACGGCGTAAACCGGCGTCACGCCACCGTGAACTGCGACCGCCGGAACAACGGCCTCAGTCAGCCGCGAGCCTGTCCAGCAGGCGCTGGTGGATGCCGCCGAAGCCCCCATTGCTCATCACCAGGACCTGGTCACCGGCGCTTGCAGCGGCGGCGACGGCCGTGACGATCGCGTCGATCGAATCACTGACTTCGAGCCGCCCACCCAGTTCGCGCATCACGCTGCGCGGGTCCCAGCCCAGGTCTTGCGATGCATAGACCCAGACCCGATCCGCCGCGCTCAGCGAACCCGCGAGCAGTCCCGCCTGGATACCCATGCGCATGGTGTTGGAACGTGGCTCGAGCACGGCGAGGATACGCTGCCCGCCGACATGTCGACGCAGACCTTCGAGGGTGAGTCGGATCGCCGTCGGGTGATGGGCAAAATCGTCGTACACGCGCACGCCGCGCACTTCACCGCGCAGTTCCATGCGGCGTTTGACGTTGTGGAACCGGCCCAGAGCCTCGACCCCGACCGACGCCGGCACACCGGCATGGCGCGCGGCGGCAAGGGCGGCGAGCGCATTGGCGACGTTGTGCTGACCGGTCAGCGACCATTCGACGCGACCGACGTTCTCCGTCTCGCAGATGACGTCGAATGCGCTGCCATCGGCTGCGGCGTTGGCGACGTGCCAAGTGGCCTCGAAATCGGGATCGAAGTGTTCGACCGGCGTCCAGCAGCCCATGTCCAGCACGTCGTGGATATTGCCATCATTGAGCGGTGACACGATGAGCCCGTTGCCCGGTACGGTCCTCACGAGGTGGTGGAACTGGCGTTCGATCGCGTCTAGATCTTCGAAGATGTCGGCATGATCGAATTCGAGATTGTTCATGACCAGGGTTCGCGGCCGGTAGTGCACGAACTTCGAGCGCTTGTCGAAGAACGCGGTATCGTATTCGTCCGCCTCGACGACGAAGAACGGCGACTCGCCCGCGCGTGCCGACACACCGAAGTTCTGCGGTACGCCACCGATCAGGAAACCGGGCTCGAGTCCCGCGTGCTCGAGGATCCACGCCAACATGCTCGACGTCGTCGTCTTGCCATGGGTGCCGGCCACCGCGAGCACCCAGCGGTCCTGCAACAGGTTCTCCGCAAGCCACTGCGGGCCCGACACGTAACGCAGTCCGCGATCGAGCATGTACTCGACGGCCGCATTGCCGCGCGACATGGCGTTGCCGACGACGACCTGATCCGGCGCAGGATCCAGGTGTGCAGGGTCGTACCCCTCCATGAGCCGGATGCCGGCCGCCTCGAGCTGTGTGCTCATCGGGGGGTAGACGTTGGCGTCCGATCCCGAGACTTCATGCCCGAGCGCGCGCGCGATGAGTGCGATGCCGCCCATGAAGGTGCCGCAAATGCCGAGGATGTGGATCTTCATTCAGTTCATTCCTGCAAGCGGGAACACACGTGCGATCAGGTTGAAGGCCATTACCGTGTAACTCAGCACAATGATCACCCCGGCAATCAACGGGATGTCGAGTGCATGACGCAGTACGCCGCCGAGCGCGACATGCAGCCAGATCGCCACGATCAAGTCGATGATCATCGCCACATCGACGACACCCAACGCCTCTGCAGGCGTCCTGACGATCAACATCAACAACCCGGCCAGCGCGCCGAGGCCGACAAATGCCGTCGCCGTCTGCAGCCACCGCGCCACGTGATCCTTGAACTGCAGCAACAGAAACAGCATGACCATCGTCAGCACCAGATCGAGCAGGTTCGCACCCAGCGCCGCGCGCATGCCGCCGAACATCTGCGCACCGTTTACGGCACCCAGCGCAACACTGAGTGCCGCCACCAATGCCAACAGGACCGGTGACGCCGGCAAATCCTGTGGGCCGCGGCGCAACCGCGCGAGATCGAAGAAGAATGACAGCAGTGCCTGCATCGTGGAGCGTTTCCGGCAAATCTGTGGGGTCACTATCTTACCGCGCCGGCACCGGCAGTTTTGTGCCTTGATGCTATCCTTGCGCTCCCGACAGGAAACCCCGATGCGCGAACAATACGTAAACAACGCCGAAGCTCTGCAGGCACTGTGCTCGACCCTGGCCGGCAGCGAATGGCTGGCGATCGACACCGAGTTCATCCGTGAAAAGACCTATTACCCGCGCCTGTGCCTGATCCAGATCTGCAACGGCGAGGTCGCCGCCTGTGTCGACCCGCTCGCGATCGACGACCTCACGCCATTGCTCGACGTGCTGTACGACGGCAGCGTGCTCAAGGTGCTGCACGCGGCGCGCCAGGATCTCGAGATCTTCCTGCACGACTTCGGCCGTCTGCCGATGCCCGTGTTCGACACCCAGCCGGCGGCGGCATTGCTCGGTCACGGCGACCAGATCGGCTACGCCAACCTCGTCAAGCTGCTACTGGATGTCGAACTGCCGAAGGATCAGTCGCGTACCGACTGGTCGCAGCGACCGCTCGACGAGCAGCAGCTGCGTTACGCGCTCGATGACGTAGTCTATCTCGGCCAGCTCTACCTGCACATGCGTGGCCACCTGTTCGACCGCGAGCGCCTGCAGTGGCTCGCGGCGGACTTCGCGACACTCGCCGATCCGCAGACGTACTACCCGAACCCCGACGACATGTGGCAGCGCACCAAGGGTAAGCAGATGCTGCGTGGCCGCCAGCTCGCCGTTTTAAAAGGCCTCGCTGCCTGGCGCGAACGTGAGGCGCGATCGCGCGACCTGCCGCGCAAGTGGGTGCTCAAGGACGACGTGCTGGTCGAACTCAGCCGCCGTATGCCGCGCGACGCCGCGGGCCTGGCGAAGCTGCGCGGCATCGAACCCGGCCTGATACGTCGCGAAGGTGAGACACTGCTCAAGCTGATCGCCGAGGCCACGGCGCTGCCGCGCGAACAATGGCCGAACGACGGCGGCAGACCCGTGCCGCTGACAGCGCAGCAGGATGCAATGGTCGACCTGCTCAGCGCCGCCCTGCGTCTGATTGCCGATCAACACCAGCTGTCGCCGCTTGCGATCGCCTCGCGCAAGGATCTCGAACGTCTGGTGCGTGGCGAGAAAGACTGTGTGCTCAACGACGGCTGGCGACATTCGCTGGCCGGACAGGCCCTGGCGGGCGTGATGACCGGGGAACGCCGACTCGAGGTACACGACGGCGAGCTGCGCTTCACCAGCGCGTAACGCGGCCGTGGCTCGCCACGGCGAAGCGTATCGACTTACCCCACGACCCGACCTTCAGCGCGTGCCGTCGGCGCGCGACGCACGCCGGCGTCAGCCGATCACGCGGTTGACGCGCAATACGAAGGGGACGTTCTTGAGCCGACGGATGATGCTGGCGAGATGCTTGCGATCGCGTACCGAGACAACGAACCGCAGGCTCGTGCTGAGGCCGTCGCGTTCCTCGCTGCGTACGTCTTCGATGTTGGCCCCCTCTTCGGCGATCAACGCCGCGACCGTCGCCAGCATGCCGCGCTGATTGCCGGCATCGAGGCGGATCGCCGTCGAGAACTCGCCACTGATCTCGCCAGCCCATTGCACGTCGAGCCAGCTTTGACCTTGGCGGCGGAAGTCGCCGAGATTCGGGCAGTCCTGATGATGCACGACCAGACCACGGCCAGGGCTGAAGATCGCGACGACCGGATCGCCGGGAATGGGGCCGCAGCACTTGGCGAAACTGACCACCATGCCCTCGGTGCCCTTGATCGTCAGGGAACCGGCTGAACCGGCGTCCGGCTTGGGGCTGTCTTCGGGCTGCGCGAGCATGCGCGCGACGAGCTTCGCCATGCGGTTACCGAGCCCGATCTGTTCGAGCAGCTCGTCGAACCCCGGCAGGCCGATCTCACCCAGCAGCTTGCTGCGCTGTTCGTCGCCGATCGCACCAATGTCGCGCCCCAAGGCCTCCAGCTCACGTTCGAGCAGCCGCCGGCCGAGTTCGACCGCCTCTTTGTGCTCGAGGCGCTTGAGGAAAGAGCGGATGGTCGCACGCGCCTTGCCGGTGACGACGAAATCGAGCCACGCCGGGTTCGGCCGGCTGTTTGGCTTGGTGATGATCTCGACGGTCTGGCCGTTGCGCAGCTGCGATCGCAGCGGCGCTAGCCGGCGATCGATGCGCGCAGCGACGCACTGATTGCCCACGTCCGAGTGCACGGCGTAGGCGAAATCGATCACGGTCGCCCCCTTGGGCAGCACGAAGATCTGACCTCGCGGCGTGAACACATAGACCTCGTCCGGGAACAGGTCGACCTTGACGTGTTCGAGAAACTCCATCGAGTTGCCCGAGTCTTTCTGCACTTCGAGCAGATTACGCAGCCAGTCGGCCGCGGCGTCGGGCGTCAGAGCACCGGCGCCCGAATCCTTGTATTGCCAATGTGCGGCAATACCCTCTTCGGCGACGCGGTGCATCTCGCGCGTGCGGATCTGGATCTCGATCGGCAGGCCATGCGGTCCGAACAATACCGTGTGCAACGACTGGTAACCGTTGGCCTTGGGGATGGCGATGTAGTCCTTGAAGCGCCCCGGTACCGGGCGATACAGGTTGTGCACCACGCCCAGCACCCGATAACAGGTGTCGACCGTATCGACGATGATGCGAAACGCATACACGTCGGCGACTTCGTTGAGCGAGACCTTCTTTTCGAGCATCTTGCGATAGATGCTGTACACGTGCTTTTCACGGCCGTACACGTCGCCGTCGAAGCCTTCCTGCTGCAAGCGCCCGCGCAACACATCCTCGATGTTGCTCACCACCTCCTTGCGGTTGCCGCGGCGCTTGCGCAATGCCGCCCGCAGGATCTGGTAGCGCCACGGCCAATAGGCCGCCATGCCGAGTTCCTGCAGCTCGTGGCGAATGCTGTTGATGCCGAGGCGGTTGGCGATCGGTGCGTAGATATCGAGCGTTTCGCGGGCGATGCGCCGTGCCTTCGCGGGCGCCATCACGCCCAGCGTGCGCATGTTGTGCAGGCGATCGGCGAGCTTGATCATGATGACCCGGATATCCTTGGTCATCGCCAGCATCATTTTGCGGAAGTTTTCCGCCTGTGCCTCGGCGCGCGAGCGGAATTTTATCTGTGTGAGCTTGCTGACGCCGTCGACGAGCTCGGCGATCTCCGGTCCGAATTCGCGCGCCAGCTGCTCCTTGGCGGTTTCGGTGTCTTCGATGACATCGTGCAGGATCGCCGCCATGAGGCACTGGTGATCCATGCGCATACCGGCGAGGATGCGCGCGACGGCGACGGGATGATAGATGTAGGGTTCGCCGGAGAGGCGGTTCTGCCCTTCGTGGGCCTCGGCACCGAACAGATAGGCGCGGTAGACCTCGCGGACCTGTTCGTGAGTGAGATAGCTTTCGAGGTAATTGCAGAGGTCGCTGATCAAAAACCGGTCGCCACCGTGGTCGACGTCGACAATGTCGGCAGTCGGCGGCGGCGCGGAATTTACCTCTGATCGCGACGCATCCACCTCAATCCTCAGTCGTCATCGCTTCCCATATCGACGACACCGAGTTCACCGGCCAGCGCGGCCGCGAGTTCGTCATCGATCGAATCGACGCTGTCTTCGGGCTCGGCGACGGTCTCCTCGGAAATCAGACCCTCGGCGATCTCGCGCAGCGCAACCACGGTGGGCTTGTCGTTTTCCCATGGCAGCAGCGGATCGACGCCGTTGACCAGCTGACGGGCGCGACGCGACGCCAACAGAACCAGGTCGAATCGGTTGTCTACGTGGGCGAGACAGTCTTCTACGGTGATGCGGGCCATGGCGGGTAGGAAACTCCGGAAATACGTTTGCGAACGGGCAATTATATGATTATCTCGGGCGCTATCCAAGCATCTCGGCGAGCGCGCCGGCAAATCGTCGCGCCTGGCGCGGCTCACGCAGCCGTTCTGCCCGTACGATCGCACGCAAATCGTCGAGCGCGATAGCGAAATCATCATTGACGACGAGGTAATCGTACTCGGCGAAATGCGAGAGCTCGGTCTGCGCGTCGCGCATGCGCCGCTCGACGATCTCGACGCTGTCCTGGCCACGTGCCGACAGGCGCGCGCGCAGCGCGTCGATGCTCGGCGGGGCGATAAACACCGATACCGCGTCGCTGAAGCGTTCGCGGACCTGGCGCGCACCCTGCCAGTCGATCTCGAGGACCACGTCGAGCCCCTGCTGGAGCTGGTTGCGCACGCCGGCCTCGGCGGTGCCGTAGTAATTGTCGAACACCCGCGCATGTTCGAGGAAAGCGCCCTCACCGACCAGCTGCTCGAAGTGTTCGACCGTGACGAAGTGATAATGCACGCCGTTTGCCTCTCCCGGACGCATGGCCCGCGTCGCATGCGACACTGACATCACGAGCCGTTCGTCTTCGGGCACGAGTTCGCGCAACAGGCTGGTTTTGCCGGCACCCGAGGGCGCCGACACGATGAACAGGATTCCGCTCGTCGACATGACGCCCCTCACTCGATGTTCTGTACCTGCTCGCGCATCTGCTCGATCAGGACCTTCATCTCGACCGAGATCGCCGTGGTCTCGCTGTCGACCGACTTCGAACCCAGCGTGTTCGCCTCGCGGTTGAGCTCCTGCATGAGGAAATCGAGGCGACGGCCGACGGGTTCGTTCTGCTTCAGCACACGCGCGACTTCGTCGAGATGGGTGCGCAGGCGATCCATCTCCTCATCGACGTCGAGGCGCTGCGTGAGCAGTGCCATCTCCTGCTCGAGGCGGTCGGAATCGAGATTTTCCGCGACTTCCTGAATCCGCGCGCGCAGGCGTTCGCGCACACCTTCGAGGACCTGCGGCATGCGCTCACGCGCCTGCGCGACCTGTTGGCGCATCGCTTCGACGCGTTGCTGGATCAGTTCGGCCAGGCGCTGTCCTTCGCGTTCGCGTGTTTCGACCAGCGAGTCGAGTGCCACATCGAACTGTGCGAGCGCGGCCTGCTGGATCGGCGAGAAATCCTGTTCGCCACCCTCGAGAACACCGGGCCAGCGCAGGATGTCCATGATGCTCGGATGATGCGAACTGTGCAGCCGATGGGCCATGGCATCCGCCGCTGCGAGCAGCTGATCGACAAGTCGCTCATTGATGCTCAGCTCCACACCGGCAGCGGAGGCGGCACGGAAACGCAGATTGCACTCGACCTTGCCGCGTCCCAGTCGGGCGGTGACACGCTCACGCACCTGGGGCTCGATCGCGCGCAGGTCCTCGGGCAGGCGTACCGTCGCCTCGAGATAGCGGTGGTTGACCGATCGCAATTCCCAGGTCAATTCACCGTACTCGCCATGTTCCTGATGGCGTGCAAATGCTGTCATGCTTCGAATCATATCGGCCCCGAATCGAGTGCCCGCATCCCATCGATGTGGACTATTGCGTGTATCATAAGGTGCATTGCCAACCAACGCACCGTGACCCCGACCGCATGTCTCCCGCCCCGCGTGACAGCCTCCCGATCGGCACCGTGCTGGACTGTTACCGGATTACCAAGCTGATCGGCAGCGGCGGTTTCAGCCTCATCTATCTCGCCGAGGACGAAGACAACCACGACGAAGTGGCAATCAAGGAATATCTGCCGAAGCGCTTCGGTACCCGCATCAAAGGTGTCGGCGTAGGTGCGATCAAGGAAGAAAAGTACGAGAGCTTTCAGCGCGGGCGGCGGCTGTTCTATGAAGAGGCGCGCGTGCTCGCCACATTGCAGCATCCCAACATCGTGCACGTGCGCAACTGCTTCCTGGCCAACAACACGGCCTACCTGGTCATGAATTACGAGCCGGGCAAGAACCTGGGGCGATACATCAAGAAGCGCCAGGGCGGCCTGAGCACCAATTTCCTCATGACCGTATTCCCGCCGCTGCTCGATGCGCTCGATCTCATCCACAGCCGGCAGCACCTGCATCTCGACATCAAGCCGAGCAACATCCACCTGCGTCCCGGCGGCAACCCGCTGCTGCTCGACTTCGGCGCCGTCTATCACCTCGACGACGTCGGCCGCAAGAAAGCACAAGTGGTCACGCCGGGCTTCTCACCGATCGAGCAATACTACGCCTCGGCCCAGATCGGCGCTTTCACCGATGTCTACGCCATCGGCGCGACGATGCGCGCCTGCATCGAGGGCAAACCGCCCCCGTCGGCCGTCGAACGCCATGCCCAGGACGCGCTGCTGCCGGCCGCCGAGGCCTTCGGTCGGCTCTACCCTCGCGAGATCCTCGAATCGATCGACTGGGCCATGCAGATCGAGTCGACCAACCGACCGCAGTCGGCCGGCGACCTGCGCGACGCGCTACTCGGCCGCACACCGGTGCCCAAGGTGGGCCAATCGGCATGAGCGGTGTGGGACGTCTGTTCGAAGCGGCCCGGGGCACGCTGACCGGCAAGCGGCCGTTGAACCAGGACCGCTGCCTGTTTCTCGGTAGCCCGGAGACCCTGCTGCTCGGGCTCGCCGACGGACTCGGCGGACACCCGCGCGGTGAGATCGCCGCGCAGCTGTTCGTCGACGCCAGCGAAAACCTGTTTCGGCAGCTGCCCAAGCCGCTGTTCGACCCGGAAAATTTCATGTTGCAGTGCATCGGCAAGGCACACAGTGCGATCATGCGCTTTGGCCGCCGACAGAAACCGGTGATCGCACCCCGTACCACGGCCGTGCTCGCGGTGATCCAGGAAGGCGTCGCCTACTGGGCGCACGTGGGTGACAGTCGGCTGTATCTGATTCGCGACGGTGAGGTATACAGCCGCACCCACGATCACACGCAAGTGCGCTACGTACGCCAGAGCGAGACCGAGGCATCTCGCCCGCGCGCCAGCCTGACGCGCTGCCTCGGCGGCCTGCCGCAGCCGCCGACGACCACGTGTGGGCAACCGACCGCGCTGCGGCCCGGCGACACCCTGCTGCTGTGCTCTGACGGCCTGTGGGGTCAGGTCACGCGGCAGGCGCTGATCGACACGCTGAGCAACGACAGGATTCCGCTGCAGCACTCGCTGACGACGCTGATCGACCAGGCATCGCGCGTCGACAACAGCGACAACGTGAGTGCGGTAGCCTTGCGCTGGCTGGCGGAATCGACGACGCAGAATGTCACCACAGAATTCAGCGAAAAGCAGATCGACCCGCAGTTAGAACGCGCCATCGCCCACCTCAACGAGGTGATCGGGCGCAGCGAAGAACCCAAGTAATAGCGACAGAGGACAGACCATGCGACCCAGCGGACGAGCTCCAGATCAGATGCGCCCGATCTCCTTCACGCCCAATTTCACCATGCATGCGGAAGGTTCGGTCCTGGTCGCGTTCGGCAATACCAAGGTCATCTGTACGGCCAGCGTCGAGGAGCGTCAGCCACGCTGGCTCAAGGATGAGCAGCAGGGCTGGATCACAGCCGAATACGGCATGTTGCCGCGCTCCACGCACAGCCGCATGGGACGCGAGGCGGCACGCGGCGGCCAGGGCGGACGCACGATGGAGATCCAGCGCCTGATCGGACGCGCGCTGCGCGCCGCTGTCGACCTGAAAAAACTCGGGCAACGCACCGTGACACTCGACTGCGATGTCATCCAGGCCGACGGCGGCACGCGCACGGCCTCAATATCGGGCGCTTTCGTTGCCTTGAGCCTGGCACTCAACAAGCTGCAGATCAACGGCGTACTCGATCACAACCCGATCTTCGGCAACGTCGCCTCGGTATCGGTGGGCATCTACAACGGCACACCGATACTCGATCTCGACTATTCCGAAGATTCATCGGCCGAAACGGACATGAATGTCGTCATGGACGATCAGGGCCGATTCATCGAGATCCAGGGAACCGCCGAGGGCGTACCGTTCGCCCGCGACGAGATGGACGCCATGCTCGCACTCGCCCATAGCGGCATCCGCGACATCATCCACGCACAGAATGCGATTCTGGGCGCCTGACGATCGATCTGAGAAACACGACAATGACGCAACGTATCGTGCTGGCGACCGGCAACAAGGGCAAAGTCAGGGAATTCGGCGAGCTGCTCGCCGCCTGCCACATCGAAGTGGTACCGCAATCGGACTTCGGCGTGCCCGATGCCGACGAAACCGGGCTGACGTTTGTTGAGAACGCGATCCTGAAAGCGCGCAACGCGGCGGCACATACGGGCATGGCGGCGATCGCCGACGATTCAGGACTCGAGGTCGACCATCTCAACGGCGCACCGGGCATCTACTCGGCGCGTTACGCCGGTGACGGCGGCAGTGCCGCCAACAATGCCAAGCTTCTCGAAGCGCTCGACGGCGTGCCCGAGACGGCGCGCGGCGCGCGCTTTCAATGCGTGTTGGTATACCTGCGTCACGCCGACGACCCGACACCACTGATTTGTCAGGGGACATGGGAAGGGCGCATCCTCACGGCACCGCGTGGCGATGCCGGGTTCGGCTACGACCCGCTGTTCTTCGTCCCCGACGAAGGCGTCAGCGCTGCGGAACTCGCGGCGGAACGCAAGAACGCGCTCAGCCATCGTGGGCAGGCGTTACGCTGCCTGCTGCAGCGTCTCAGCGTGGGCTGAGCGCGTCAGGCCGGCAACGCCACCTACGCGCGGGTTCGGTGGCATCGCACAAAGCGCGCCGCTGCAGCGGTTACCAGCGCAGCAGGATCCATTGATTGACGTTGTCACGCACGGGCTCGCCGGGCCGATAATCGAGTTCGCCGTCACCGTCGACGTCGATGAAATGATACGGTGGCCCTACGCGCGGCTGCACGCGGACCAGCACCAGCTGGCCATTGCGTCGATACTCGTAAACGGTCTCCTTATCGGTCTCGCGGATCGTCACTTCCGGTTCGAGCGGTTCTCCGGACTGCACGGGCGGCGGTGGCGGCGGAGCCTCGACCGGCAGATTCTCCTCCGCCGTCGAACGGCCCGCGGCGAAGGCCAAGGTGACGGCCAACGCAAAAACTGAAGCGACGGGTCTGAGTGGCAAGGCACTTACTCCTACATACTGTCGTGACTGCCGGGAACAGGTTCCGATTCCCGCGATACGTCGATAGTGTGGCACGGATGCGCAAACCACGTCCGCAACTTGTTGGCCGGCGGCCGCGCGCTACAACTCCAACAGAATTTCCTGCTCGGCCTCGGAGGGTTCCAGGCTGCGCGTCTCGTAGTGGTCGAAGATCGCCTTGACGATATCTTCGGGCTCGTCACATACGATCATAAGGTCGAGATCGGCGGCATCGATCGTGCCCCACGACACCAGCGTTGCACGCATCCAGTCGAGCAACCCCGACCAGAAACTGTGGCCGACGAGCACGATGGGTATGCGTCGTGTCTTGCCGGTCTGGACCAATGTCAGTATCTCGGCGAGTTCGTCGAGGGTGCCGAAACCACCGGGCAGTACCACGTAGGCCGAGGCGTACTTCACGAACATGACCTTGCGTGCGAAGAAGTGCCGGAAGTGCAGCGAGATATCCTGGTACGGGTTGGGCTTCTGCTCGCGCGGCAGTTCGATGTTGACACCGATGCTGGGTGAGCGGCCGGCCTGCGCACCCTTGTTGGCGGCTTCCATGATGCCGCCGCCACCGCCACTGACGACCGAGAACCCCGCATCGGACAATCGTCGCGCGATCTGCTCGGCCTTGTCGTACCAGGGGTTGTCGGCGGACATGCGCGCCGAGCCGAACATGCTCACTGACGGCCGGATGAGACACAGCTTTTCGAAGCCCTCGACGAACTCCGCCATGATCTGAAAGATACGCCAGGATTCACGCTGCAGTTGTGCATCGGCAACGCGCCTGTCGATACGTCTTCCCACCAAGTCATCCATCACGTGTCATTCCCGCTTTTAGAAACGTTCCACACCGCGCAGTCGCTCAGCCGCAGCGGCGCAACCACAGACTGCTGTTGCCCAGCGTCAGCGGACTCGCCGGACGTTCGAGCATCAGCGGCAGGCACTCGGCCAGAAGATCGGCGTGCTGCGCCGCCAGATAGTCGTTGAACAGCAGGATCTCGAACGCATCGTTGAATTGCAGGAACGCACGCATCATGTAGGCCTCGTTCCATGCACGGCCATCCTCGAACCAGTGTAAAGGGTACTCGAACGGCCAGCAGACATCGTGCACATGGACGAGCACCCCTGGACATAGTGCCGGCATCACCTCAGCGAGCAGGTAATTCAGGTCGCTGCCGAACTTGGCCACATGCGACGAATCGATGAACAGCAGATCACCCGCTGTGAGGTTGTCGAAGATTCCTGTATCCACGGTCTGCACGGCACGTTCTACCACGTCGCAGCGCTGCCGATCAGCCACACTCAGCAAGCTGAGCAAGCGCTGCGGATAGGGATCGACGAAGGTGAACGACGTCGCCAACTGCAGGGCATCGGCCGCGTCGAGCATTGCCGCCGAAGAATAGCCCGATCCGATCTCGACCACGCGCTGTGGTCGAAAATGCGCCAGCACAGACCACAGCACGATGCCGTCACCGAAGGCGAAGAAGGGGTTGTCGAGATGATAGCGGCAACCGTCGCGCGCCTGGCGAGCAAACGGAAGGTCATTCTGGTATGCGGCGAACGCACGCACGAGGTCGCGTTGCGCCGCCGCATGCAGATCGATCCCTGGCACATGCCGGCGTGATCGATCCGCGACCGCCGCATGCGTGCGCCGCACCTCGTCGATGTCGGGAAGCGGCGAATAATAGTGCCCGGGCCCGTACTGACGCAGAAAATGCCGGTTGCCGTACGCTGCCAGGTGCCAACCGAGGCGTAGACGTTCGATCAGAGCCGCCAATCGTCCGGCCGGCATTTCCACAAACCCCCAAGAGCCCAATGACAGGCCGACGGCGTGCACGCACTGGACCGCGACCGTTCACGACAAACACGGCTTGGCCGCGCATTCGCCTACCGGTACGATTATACGCGCCGCTCGGGCCTTGTCCCGGCACACACCCGCCACCCGAAGAGAAGCAAGCATGAAGACGACCGTCATCGGACTTGGCGCGATGGGCGCCGGCATGGCCGGAAATCTGTTCCGCGCCGGATACCTGAGCCAGGCATGGAACCGGACAGCCGAACGCGGCCAGGCCGCGGCACAGGCGCATGGATTCGCCCTCGCCGACTCGCTGGAGCAGGCAGCCGCGCAGGCCGATCTCGTGATCACGTCGGTCGCTGCGGACAGCGACCTCATCGAGGTTTGCGAGCGCCTCGCGCGCGTGATGAACGCCGGCAGCGTGGTACTCGATACCTCGACCGTGAGCATCGACACGGCGCGCCAAGTCGGCGAGCGCCTCGAAGCCCACGGTCTGCACTTTCTCGACTCGCCCGTTTCGGGCGGCAAGGAAGGCGCAGAGAAGGCAACCATGGTCATGATGGTCGGTGGCGATGCCGCCGTGCTGGAACAGATCATGCCCGTGCTGGCGACCATCAGCCGCAAGGTCGTGCACATGGGCGCCGTCGGCAGCGGCCAGGCCACCAAGGCCGTCAACCAGATCATGTGTGCCGGCATCAACCAGGCGGTCACCGAGGCATTGGCCTTCGGTCAGCACCAGGATCTGGACATGGACAAGGTCGTCGATGTCGTCAGCAGCGGTGCCGCCGGCAACTGGTTCGTCGAGCACCGCGGACGCAGCATGACCAGCGGCACGTTCGCGCCGGGTTTCCGCGTCGCACTGCACCACAAAGATCTGAAGATCTGCCAGTCGATGCTGGCCGCCGACGATGTGCAGTTGCCGATAGTGGAGATGACACTCGTGCACTACGAACGCCTGATGGCGGCCGGTCACGGTGACGAGGACATCTCGGCGCTCTATCGCATCAAACGACCGTTGTTCGGCGACGACGTCTGACCCGCTCGGCCGTGGACGACCTCAATCCGCGACAACGCGAGGCGGTGCGCTACCTCGATGGACCACTGCTCGTGCTCGCTGGCGCCGGCTCGGGCAAGACGCGTGTCATCACGGCGAAGATCGCACGTCTGATCGAAGTCGCGGGAATCGAGCCACGGCACATCACTGCAGTCACTTTCACCAACAAGGCCGCACGCGAGATGAAGTCACGTATCGGCCGCCTGCTGGGCAGCGACGCCACCCGCGGCCTCGGCATCTCCACGTTCCACACGCTCGGCCTCAACATTCTGCGCCGTGAACTCGTGGCGGCCGGACTACGCAGCGGCTTCAGCATCTTCGACGAACAGGATGTCGAACAACTGCTGCGCGAACTGGCGAAGAAAAACGAAGCCGACAAAGACACGCTGCAGCGCGCGCGCTGGCAGATCTCGGCATGGAAGAACGACCTCGTCGATCCCGGCGCGGCGATGCGCGCTGCCAGCGACGATTTCGAAGCCTTCTTCGCGGCGCTCTACGGCGCCTACCAACGCGCACTGCGCGCCTACAACGCCGTCGACTTCGACGACCTCATCCTGCTGCCCGTGAGCCTGCTGCGTGACGACCACGCGCTGCGCGAACGCTGGCAGAACCGGATCCGCTATCTGCTCGTCGACGAGTACCAGGACACCAACGGTGCCCAGTACGAGATGGTTCGGCTGCTGGTCGGCGTACGCGGCGCACTGACCGTGGTTGGTGACGATGACCAATCGATCTACGCCTGGCGCGGCGCACGCCCCGAGAACCTCGCCCGCCTGCGCGACGATTTCCCGCAGCTCAAGGTGATCAAACTCGAACAGAACTACCGTTCGTCGTCGCGCATCCTGCGCGCGGCCAACCAACTCATCGCCAACAACGAACACGTGTTCGAAAAGCGCCTGTGGAGCGAACTCGGACCCGGCGAGATGCTGCGCGTGATCACCTGCCGCGACGAAGAGGACGAGGCCGAGCGCGTGGTCAGCGAAATCGTGCAGCAGCGCTTCCTGCACGGCACACCCTACGGGCATTTTGCCGTCCTGTACCGTGGCAACCATCAGGCACGGATGTTCGAACAGGCATTGCGTACCCAGGGCGTGCCGTATTTTCTCAGTGGCGGCACATCGTTCTTCGCACGCGGCGAGGTCAAGGACGTGATGGCCTATCTGCGCCTGATCGCCAATCCCGACGACGACAGTGCGTTCCTGCGCATCGTCAACACACCGCGACGCGAGATCGGTACGACAACGCTCGAGGCGCTGTCGAACTACGCCGCGCAGCGTCAGCGCCCGCTGTTCGCCGTGATCGACGATCTGGCGCTTGGTGAACGCCTCAAACCCGGCCCGCTGGCGCGGCTGCGCGAGTTTGGTGCCTGGATCACGGCCATGATGCGGCTTGGCGATTCCGAGAAGGCCACCGTCACGTTGCGTCAGTTGTTGTCGGACCTCGACTACCGCGACTGGCTGCAGCAGACCAGCAGCAACGACAAGACCGCCGAGCGGCGCTGGCAGAACGTCGAGGAATTGCTCGAATGGATCGAGCGCATGCAGCAGGACGAGCGCCGCGGCGACTCGTTGGGTGCGCTCGTCGCCCACCTCTCGCTCATGGATATTCTCGAGCGCCAGGACGAGGAATCGGCCGACGACCGCGTCGTTCTGATGACGCTGCACGCAGCCAAGGGACTCGAGTTCCCGCACGTATTCCTGGTCGGCATGGAAGAGGAATTGCTGCCGCACCGCAGCAGCATCGAAGAAGACAACATCGCCGAAGAGCGCCGTCTCGCATACGTCGGCGTGACGCGTGCGCAGCGCACGCTGGTCATGACCTGCGCCGAACGCCGGCGCCGCGGTGGTGAACGCGTGCGCTGCGAACCCAGCCGCTTCCTCGCCGAGCTGCCTGCCGACGACCTGCGCTGGGAGGGTCGCGGCGTGCAGTTGTCGGCCGAGGAAAAACAGGCGCGCGGCAAAGCGAGTCTCGCCGGTTTGAGGGCCATGCTCGAAGGCTAGGGCCGATTCACGCTGCGCACGGGCCAGCCGGCACGCCATGTCCGCCGACCACGCGCAGCGAGCATTGTCCCCCGCCGCAGGAACGCGCGCCCAAGGCAGTCGATGCCAAAGCGTCGGCCGTTTCTTCGCGTCACGCCCCCAGCTTGAGGCTGGCAGGGCGCGATGGCAGGCGTTTGGCGGCTCGCAGGGACGAGACGGGCGACGCTGCGCGACCCGACCTACAGCGAGCCGCCGCGTGCACGGTGTACTCACGCCCCGCGCACGGCCCGTCTGCGTACGGTCAAGAAAAAGCCCGGCAGAGCCGGGCTTGGGTCATCTCGTGATGCCGCGTTGTCTTATTTGACTTCGCTGACCATGTAGGCAACGGCATCCCTGATGTCGCTATCCGACAGGTCCATGCGCCCGCCCTTGGGCGGCATCGCATTCTTGCCGTTGAGCGCACTGTGAACCAGCGCATCCATACCCTGCGCGATACGCGGCCCCCACTGTTCAGCATTGCCCAGCAGAGGTGCAGCAGCGGCACCCGTCGCGTGGCAGACGAAACACGCCATGCCGTATACGGCCTTGCCGTGTGCAAGGTCGGCGTCACCGCCGGCCGCAGGCTCGGCGGCAGCCGGTGCCGGCGCTTCAGTCGCGGCAGGGCCCGTCGAGGGCATCACGGCCGCAACCACCTGTTGCGCCGCCGTCACAGCATTGTTGGCCATATCCTTGACCGCTTCGATAGGACCGGCAGCTGCGGGCGCAGGTGCTGCGGCCGCCGCCGGGGCGGCAGGGGCCGAGCCCGCCGCGGCCACGTCGACACCGCTCTCTTTGAGCATGTGCTCGATCGCGGCTTTGATCTCGGCTTCGCTCGACATCGAACCACCCTTCGGGGGCATCGCTCCTTTGCCGGCGATCGCGCTCGCAGTCAGGCCATCGATGCCACCGACGGCATCCAGACGCTGCTGCCACGCCGCGGCATCGCCGATTTTCGGCGCTCCCAGCACGCCTGCGCCGTGACACGAGTTACACGCGGCGGCGACGACCTCCGCACCACTCTTCGGTGCAGCCGGTGCGGCGTTGGCCATCGCGACATCGACCGAACCGACGGGTTTGATCCGCTCGGCAACCGCTGCGCGTACGCGCGGATCCGGACCGCGAGCCTCTTCCACCGAACTGGTGATGGAACGGGCCAGGACCAGGATGATGATGGTGAACGCCACAAGGGCACCAAGAACTATCAGAAACATGCGCAGGAAGGCGCTGTCGTTATGTGCAGACACTGTCGTCGCTCCTAGAAATTACGGCGTTCTGGCGGGCATGGCCCAAAAAAACGGCGAGCAGTATAACGTTTCACGCCGGGGGGCGGAACTCTGCGGCGTTCTACGGCAGACGGCCGACGCGATATTCGCCGAGCTCGACCAGGCGCGGCAGATCGAGCACCTCGATTTTCTGCCGCTGGCCGATAATCAGGCCATCTTCGCGCAGGCGGCGCAGCACCCGGTTGGTGTGCACAGGCGTCAGCCCGGTCAATTCGCCGAGCATTTCCTGTGTCATCGGGAACGGCATCACGCGGCCATCCTCACTGATCTCGGACAACAGCTGCAGGCGATGATAGAGATCGGCCAGGGTGTGGGCGATGCGTTGCTCGGCCGATTTGCGCCCCAAGCCCAGCATGGTGGATTCGCAGGTCGCCAGATAGCGTGAATGGATCGTGGTGATCTGGCGTGCGATATCGGGTTCGGTATCGATCATGTCGTGCAGATCGCCCTGGCGGAACCCGCACACCGTGACATCGGTGATCGCCAGCGCGCCGTGGCTGTAACTCGAATCACCCGTGGACACATAGCCGACGAAATCACCGGGCAGCGCCACACGCAGCCCCTGGCGGCTACCGTCAGAGTGTGTGCGGTACAGCAGCAGCCATCCCGAGTACAGGGTAAACGCCATCAGGGCCGGCGCCCCCTCCTGATACAGGGTGTGTCGGGCCCCGACACGGTACTGCGCCGTTCGACGCGTCTCCGCCTTGTGGATGTAGTCTTCCGCCACGACCTGGAAGAGCGCCTTCTGCCGGATCGGGCACTCGACGCAGCGGGTGTGCGGCTCTCGGACCTCAGTCAGTTTTTGTGTCTGCGCCTGCAAGATGTATCCTCGCCCGAGTGAGGGCGCGGCCCTGTTTGCGTTGGTAATTCCAAAGAATAATCCACAATCGGGCAGCTTGGCATCTGTCGAACGGACAAAACGGTGCCGCACCGGCATCGTGTAGACTTGCGATCTCAGTATATTTCCCTATTCCCACCATGACGCCCGGCAGCACTTCCCCTTCTCTGCAGATCGACCGATTGTGCTGCGTGCGCGGTGACCGCACCCTGTTCCACGACCTGAGTTTCGCGGTATCTGGCGGCGAATTGCTGCATTTGAAGGGACACAACGGCAGCGGCAAGACGACCCTGTTGCGTGCCCTCGCGGGCCTGCTGCTGCCGGAAAGCGGCGAGATCCGCTGGCAGGGTGAGAATATCCGCGCTCTGCGCGAGGAATATGCGCGACACCTCCTCTACCTGGGCCACCACAACGGCATCAAAGGGGATCTGACCGCCGTCGAGAACCTGCGTATCGCCGCCATCCTCGATGGCTACGCGCTCGACGAAGAAACGGCCTGGCGGATCCTCGCCGAGATCGGCCTGCGCGGTCACGAAGACCTGCCGACCAAACACCTTTCGCAAGGACAGAAACGCCGCGTTGCGCTCGCACGCCTGTTGGCCAACCGGGCCACGGTTTGGGTACTCGACGAGCCGTTTACGGCGCTCGATGTCGCCGCGGTGCAACTGCTGCAAGACGTCATTCACCGTCACGTCGCCGACGGCGGCATCGCGATCGTCACCACGCACCAGGAAGTCGCCATGATCGGCGCCAACACCCGAACAATCGAATTGGGGCGGCGCGATGCTTGAGCCCCTGTATTGGATCATCCGCCGCGATCTGACGATCGCGATGCGCCGTCGCGCGGACGTCTTCACCACGTTGATCTTCTTCGTCATCGTGGTCAGCCTGTTCCCGCTGGGCATCGGTCCTGAACCGGAGACCCTGCGCCAGATCGCGCCAGGCATCGTCTGGGTCGGTGCCCTGCTCGCCTCGATGCTGGCGCTGGAGCAGATCTTTTCCGCCGATCACCGCGACGGCACGCTGGAGCAGATGCTGCTCACGCCGCAACCGGTCTCCGTGCTCGTGGTCGGCAAGATCCTGGCGCATTGGCTGGTCAGCGGCGTTCCGCTGGTGATCATGGCCCCCGTACTCGGTCTGCAGTACAACCTGTCAGCGGACGTGTTGCTGGTACTCATGGCCTCGCTGCTGCTGGGCACGCCCGCACTCAGCCTGATCGGTGCGATCGGCGCCGCGCTCACCCTCGGCCTGCGTTCCGGCGGCGTGCTGCTGGCACTCCTGGTGTTGCCGCTGTACATACCGGTACTGATTTTCGGTGCCGGCGCGGTCGAGGCGACCGCATCGGGACTGGGCGGGCAGGCACACCTGTCGATGCTCGCCGCGATTCTCGTCGCGAGCCTGGTGCTGGCGCCGCTGGCGACTGCCGCGGCGCTGCGCGTCGCCGAAGACTGAACCCTTGCGCACCGCGTTGGAAACTTCTTGGTTTTGCGCCGGTCTGCGTATATCGGTAACCTCTGCCGCCCTGCCGCGCATTTCCAGAGCCAAATCAAGGAAGCGGACGCGGCACCCTGCACAATGACAAAATAAGCGCACAGAGGGCAGGCGCTGTGACCTAAGTCACCGACGCCGAACGAAAATAACCGACAGAATCCGAGGCACGATGTCTTCCCGGCTCATCAACTGGTTCAAATTCTCCTCGCCGGCCACCTTCTACCCCTTGGCACGCAAGATTTCTGTGGCCTCGGCGGTGATTGCCGTGGTGCTCATTGCGGTCGGCCTGTACATGAGTTTCTTCGTCGCCCCGACGGACTACAAACAGGGCGAAGGCTATCGCATCATTTTTGTCCATGTGCCGGCGTCATGGATGTCGATGTTCATCTATCTAGTGATGGCGGCCTGGGCGGCGATGGGACTGGTGTTCAACACCCGGCTTTCGGCCATGATGGCCCAGGCACTGGCGCCCACCGGGGCGATGTTCGCGTTCATTTCGCTATGGACGGGATCGTTCTGGGGCAAGCCGATGTGGGGCACCTGGTGGGTATGGGACGCCCGTATCACGTCCGAGCTGATCCTGCTGTTCCTGTACCTTGGCTACATGGCGCTGCGCGCGGCCATCGATGACCCGCGGCGCGGCGACCGCGCGAGCGCGATCCTGCTGCTCGTCGGTGTGGTCAACATCCCGATCATTTACTACTCGGTGCAGTGGTGGAACACCTTGCATCAGGGATCGACGATCAAGATGAACGCCGAGACCACGATGGACGAGACCATGCTGATCACCATGCTGATCATGACGCTCGGCTTCTGGGCTTACTCGATCGCCGTGGCGATGGCACGCGTGCGGACCGTAATCCTCGAACGCGAACGTACTGCCAGCTGGGTGCGCGAACTCGGGTTGGCGGGGAGCTGAAATGGCAGAATTCTTCCACATGGGCGGCTACGGCCTGTATGTCTGGGGCTCATTCGGCATCACGGCGCTGTGCATGATCGCCGAACCCCTGCTGCTGCGCGGCCGCTCGCAGTCGATCCGCAAACGCATCGCACGCATGGCACGGGTCGAACAAGAGGTGCAGCAATGAAAGCCCGACACAAACGCCTCGGCATCATCGTCGTCGGCCTGGCCGCGCTCGGTCTCGCCGCGTTCCTCGTGCTCAACGCACTCGAGGGCAACCTGTCCTATTTCTTCTCGCCGACCGAAGTCGCCGAGGGCAAGGCGCCGGCCGACCACATCTTTCGTCTTGGCGGCCTCGTCGAACAGGGCAGCGTGACGCGCGACGCCGGCAGCCTCACCGTCAAATTCGTCGTTACCGACATGGCGCAGAGCGTGAACGTGGCCTACAGCGGGATCCTTCCCGACCTGTTCGCCGAAGGCCAGGGCGTGATTGCGCAGGGTCGCATGGGCCCCGACAACGTCTTCATCGCCGAAGAAGTGCTGGCCAAGCACGACGAGACCTACATGCCGCCCGAGGTCGCCGACGCGCTTGAAAAGTCGGGCAAGATGGGTGAACGCCACCCGGGGAGCAAGCCACTGTGATACCCGAACTCGGCCAGATCGCCCTGCTCATCGCCCTCGCCCTGTCGGTCATCCAAGCCGTCTTTCCGCTGCTCGGTGCACACCGAGGCGTGACACGCTGGATGTTGCTGGCATACCCGGCGGCGCGCCTGCAACTGCTGTTCGTGTTCATCTCATTTGCGCTGCTCGCCTACAGCTTTCTCACCCACGATTTCAGCGTCGCCTACGTGGCGCAGAACTCCAACACCCAGCTGCCGACGCAATATCTGATCTCGGCGGTATGGGGTGGCCACGAGGGCTCGCTGCTGTTGTGGGCGCTCGTGCTGTCGATCTGGACCGGGGCCGTCACGATGTTCAGCCGCAGCATCCCGTTGGTCGTCATCGCGCGCGTGCTCGGCGTGCTCGGACTGGTCGCGGTCGGCTTCCTGCTGTTCCTGCTGCTGACGTCGAATCCGTTCGACCGCCTCCCCATGCCGCCGGCCGACGGCCGCGATCTCAACCCGTTACTGCAGGATTTCGGCCTGATCATTCATCCGCCGATGCTGTACATGGGATACGTCGGTTTCGCGATCCCGTTCGCGTTCGCCATCGCTGCGATGCTCGGTGGCCGCCTCGAT
>JAGRHA010000108.1 GCA_020445205.1 Gammaproteobacteria bacterium | reverse complement strand
GCACCTCGGCATGCACCTCAGGTTTCGCGACCCACGTCGAATGCCGTGTCGCCCCCGAAGTCGATAACTATGACAGCGTCCGCTGCGATAGGTTCCGCAATTATACGCTCAGGCCGTCTTGAAGTTGCGCTGTTTTTCGCGCTGCCAGTCGCGTTCCTTGGCGTCGGCACGCTTGTCGTGCAGTTTCTTGCCCTTGGCGAGGCCGATCTCCAGCTTCGCCCGTCCTCGTTTCCAGTACATGGCCAGGGGCACCAGCGTGTAGCCCTTGCGCTCGACCAGACCGATCAGTTTGCTGAGTTCTTCGCGATGCAGCAGCAGTTTGCGCGTACGCATCGGATCGGGATGGACGTGGGTGGATGCGGTCGGCAGGGGCGATATCGTGGCGCCGAAAAGGAACGCCTCTCCGGCGCGCAGCGTCACGTAGCCCTCGGTCAGGTTGATCTTGCCCGCACGCAGGCTTTTGACCTCCCATCCCTCGAGGGCGAGGCCGGCCTCGTAACGATCTTCAATGAAGTATTCGTGCCGGGCTTTCTTGTTCAGCGCGATGGTCGAGCTGCCGCTGCTGTCGGGCTTTTTCGATGACTTTGCCATGCGCGCGCATTGTATTCGCCTGACTACCTGCCGCCAACGCCGGCGTTCGGGCGCTTTCTTGAGCGTGCGCGAGGATTCGCGGAAACTAGCGACTGGATTCGTCTGGCGAGAAGGTTAGGTGACGGAAAAGCGTACTTCGATCCACGGCCAGTGGTCGTCCCGAATGGTCTTCATTCTGGCGGCCACGGGTTCCGCAGTCGGCCTCGGCAATATCTGGAAGTTTCCCTACATGGCAGGTGAGAACGGGGGTGGTGCCTTCGTGCTCGTGTATCTTGTCTGCATTCTGCTGATCGGCGTGCCGATCATGATGGCGGAGATCCTGCTGGGCCGCCGCGGGCGGCAGAGCCCTATCAATACAATGTCGGCGCTGGCGCAAGAGGCGGGGGCATCGCCGCGTTGGGCATGGCTGGGTTGGATCGGCGTCGTCGCGGGCTTTCTGATCATGTCGTTCTACAGCGTCATTGCCGGTTGGGCGCTGGCCTACGTGCTCAAGGCGATGTCGGGTGATTTCGTCGGTTTCACGGGGGACAGCTCCGCCGCGGCCTTCGTCGGGCACATCGGCAACCCCGGGATCACGACCTTCTGGCACACGCTGTTTTCAGTCATGACCGGGTATGTCGTGGCCAGGGGGGTCAAATCGGGCCTGGAAAAGGCCGTGCGAATCCTCATGCCGGCGTTGTTCGTGCTGCTGGTCCTGCTGCTGGGATACGCCATCAACACCGGCTATTTCGATCGTGGCGTGGCGTTCCTGTTCGACCCCGATTTCGGCAAGTTGAGCCGCGAAGGCGTGTTGTCGGCGCTGGGGCATGCCTTCTTCACGCTCAGTCTCGGTATGGGCGCGATCATGGTTTACGGCTCGTATATGCCGGGCAAGGCCTCGATTGCGACGACCACATTCACGATCGCCTTCATGGACACGCTGGTGGCGCTGGTTGCGGGTATGGCGATATTCCCGATCGTGTTCGCCAACGGTCTCGAACCCGGTGCCGGCCCCGGCCTGGTGTTCATCAGTCTGCCCATCGCCTTCGGGCAGATGCCGGGTGGCCTGCTGTTCGGCACCTTGTTCTTCGTGCTGCTGACGTTTGCGGCCTGGACCTCGGCGATTTCCATCATCGAACCCGCCGTCGCTTTTCTGGTCGAGAATCGTGGCCTGAGTCGCAGGCGGGCGACGGCCGTCGTCGTCGGTCTGGCCTGGGCGCTCGGTCTACTCACGGTCATGTCGTTTGGTGGGTGGGGCTTCACGTTCGAATTTGCGGGCGCGCAAAAGACCGATGGCATTTTCGACATACTCGATATCGTCACCACTAATTTCATGCTGCCGCTCGGTGGCTTGGCCATCGCATTGTTCGCGGGTTGGGTCATGAGCAGTAAAGACACGGCGGAGGAACTGGGGTCGGGTGAAACAGGCTTGTACCATGTCTGGCGCGTATTGGTACGGTTCGTTGCGCCCGCTGGCGTGCTGTTGTTCTTTCTGCATTCCCTGGGGACGTTCTGAATGGCCAGGATCGAAAAATCGGCACTGGTGCCGTATTCGGCGCAGGCAATGTTCGACCTGGTTGCGGATGTCGAGCGTTATAAGGAGTTTCTGCCGTGGTGCAGCGATTCCGCGCTGGTATCCGAAGGGGATGGAAAGTTGTGCGGTCGTATCGAGGTATCGCGCATGGGTATCACGCAGGCGTTCACGACCTGCAACGATCTCGATCCCCCGGGGCGCATGGGCATCACGTTGAAGGAAGGGCCGTTCCGTCGCCTCGACGGTGAATGGCGTTTCGTGACGTTGCGCCATGATGCCTGCAAGGTCTTGCTCATGATGGATTTCGAGTTCTCCGGCCGTTTGATCGACACGGCCTTCGGCAGGGTGTTCAATCAAGTGGCGAATTCGCTGGTCGAATCGTTCGTCAGTCGCGCGCGGGAGGTATACGGTGGTTGATCCGCAGATTACGGTCGAGGTCGCGTATGCGCGCCCCGGAGAGCAGGTGCTGGAACAGTTGCGGGTGTCGGCGACATCGACGGTCGAGGCCGTGATTGCTCAGTCGGGTATCCTTGATCGCTTTCCCGAGATCGATCTCAAGGTCAACAAGGTTGGTGTGTTCGGCAAGGCGACGGCGCTGTCGGCATCACTCAGTGAAGGCGATCGCATTGAAATCTACCGGCCGCTGATCGCCGATCCGAAGGAAGCACGCAAGAAACGCGCAGCCGAGGGCAAGCAGATGAAGAAGGGCGCGCGCGAAGCCGAATGAGCGACCTGTGATCGGCAGGTTCAGTCGTCGGATAGCCCGACGGTACTCAGTGCTCGACCCCATAGTGTTTTCGGGGGCGGGTTCCAGTCGGGCACCGTGACGACGATTTCCTTTTTCGCCTCGGTCCTCTCGGATTCCGGCTGCGGCCGCAGGTCACCCGTGATCCGTACCAACCGGTTATCCTCGAAATACACCGTGACGCGCCGCATCTCCGTCGGTTTGCTGCCTTCGCCAAAGGTATAGGCGTAGTCCCAGCGGTCGTTGTGGAACACGTCGGTCAGCATCGGCGAGCCGAGCAGGAAGCGTACCTGGCGCTTGCTCATTCCCGGGTTCAGCTCGTTGACCTGTTCCTGCGTCACGATATTTCCCTGTTGGATCTCGGGGCGATACACCAGCGGCGCCTCGTTGATCGCGTTGGGAATGATCTTGGTGACGTCGTCGAGCGAACGCAAACCGTCGCTGACCGTACTGCACCCGCTACCGATGATGGTTGCGGCAACGGGAATGAAAATGAGAAGCTTGCGCATATGAGATGTGGGTTGAGACGCCATCGTCAACCGTCCGGATGATACCGGATGGTGTGCAAAGAATACATGGCCCGGAGGTAAGGGTGGAGAATCAGGACATTCGCAAAGCGGGGCTCAAGGTCACGCTTCCGAGGGTGAAGATCCTCGAAATCCTTGAGTCGAGCGACTCCCGCCACATGACGGCGGAGGATGTCTATAAGGCCCTGCTGGAACGCGGAGAAGAGATCGGATTGGCGACGGTCTATCGTGTGCTGACCCAGTTCGTTGGCGCTGGCTTGGCGGAGAAGCACCACTTCGAGGGCGGTCAGGCCGTGTTCGAACTCGACCGTGGGCATCATCACGACCATATCGTCTGCGAGCAGTGTGGGCGCGTCGAAGAGTTCGTCGACGAGACGATCGAGAAATGCCAGCGTCAGATCGCGGAGAAGAAGGGTTTCTTGATCCGTGACCATTCGCTGATCCTCTACGGCCGCTGCATGCGCGAGAACTGCCCGCACCTGAAAGAGCGTTGATACTGCCTGGTGCGCCGCCGGGGCGCACGCCGTGCTGTTCGGCGCCACATGGGCGCCGGTGGGTACGCTAGGTGTAACCCATGAGTCCCGGCAGCCACAGCACGATCTGTGGCATGGCGATGAGGACGCCGATGGTCACGACATCGGCGACGAAGAAGGG
>JAGRHA010000107.1 GCA_020445205.1 Gammaproteobacteria bacterium | reverse complement strand
TGTTGTACGTCGTGCACTTGCTGGTGTTGAAGGTGGTTGCCGCGTGGTGGCTCTGGCCCGAAGGCTGGTTGTTCGACTGGCATCTGTTCATGCCGCAGGGCGATCATCACACCCCGACTTTGGGCAATCTCTAGGGACCGGCTGCGACGGGTCCGCGTATTTGCCTGCAAAAGAAAACGGCCGGGCGAATTGCACCGGCCGCTCGCGGGGTTAGCCGTTGTCTGCCCGGGATCAGTCCCAGTTCAGTGCGCCACCGGTCTGGTACTCAGTGACACGTGTCTCGAAGAAGTTTTTCTCCTTCTTCAGATCCAGTACCTCCGACATCCACGGGAACGGATTGGTCGCGCCCGGATATTGCTCTGGCAGGCCGATCTGCGCGCAACGCCGATTGGCGATGAATTGCAGGTATTCCTCGAACATCGGCGCATTGAGTCCAAGGATGCCGCGCGGCATGGTGTCGTAGGCGTATTGGGTTTCGAGCCCAACGGCCTCGCGGATCATTTGCACGATCTCGTTCTTGAAGCCGTCGTTCCACAGGTGTGGATTCTCGAGCTTGATCTGGTTGATCACGTCGATGCCGAAATTCATGTGCATGGATTCGTCACGCAGGATGTACTGGAACTGTTCCGCCGTCCCCGTCATCTTGTTGCGCCGACCCATGCTCAGGAGCTGGGTAAAGCCGACGTAGAAGAAGATACCCTCGAAGATCACATAGAAGGCGACGAGTTCGCGCAGCAGCTTCTGGTCGTTCTCCGGCGTACCGGTATGGAAGTTGGGATCGGCGAGGTGCTGCGTGAAGGGCAGGGCCCATTCCGCTTTGCGCGACACGGCCGGCACCTCGCGGTACATGTTGAACACCTCGCCCTCGTCGAGGCCGAGTGATTCGATCACGTACTGATAGGCATGTGTGTGCAGCGCTTCCTCGAACGCCTGGCGCAACAGGTACTGGCGACACTCGGGGTTGGTGATGTGGCGGTACACGGCAAGCACGAGGTTGTTCGCGACCAACGAGTCGGCGGTCGAGAAAAAGCCGAGATTGCGCTTGATGATCATGCGCTCGTCGTCGGTCAGGCCGTTGGGGTCGCGCCACAACTGGATATCCGCATTCATATTGATCTCTTGCGGCATCCAGTGGTTGGCACAGCCATCGAGATACTTCTGCCAGGCCCACTCGTACTTGAACGGTACGAGCTGATTGAGATCGGCGCGGCAGTTGATGATCTTCTTGTCGTCGACGCGGATACGTCCCGCACCGATCTCGAGGGATTCGAGACCAGTGGCGCCTGCCTCGGCATCCGTGTCGTATTCGGGCTCCGGCTCGGCCACGGCATGCGGATTTGGGTCGACACTCGGCGCCGCACCGGCTGTCGCCATGAGCACGTCGTTGCTGACCAGCCCGTCGCCCGCGCGCAAGGGATGGTGCACATCACTGCGGGATCCGGTATCCCGGGATTCGTGACGAGCGGCGGCGCCGGGTGGCGCAGTCCGTGGTCTGGCTGTCTGACTTGGTGCCTTGAGCGGATCTTCCCAGTTCAGCATGTTTCCCCCTGTGCTGTGACGACGTCGGTGGTGTTGCCGCGTCTCTGCCGTCGCGGCGCTGGCGGTATCGGCGCCGGAGCGCTACGTATCGCCTTATCGTTTGGTGCCGGAGTGACCCCAATCCCCCTGGGTGGTGGTCTATGACATCGTGAAAATGTCGGGCGAGAGTTCTTGTGGCCCCTCCAGCATTGACCTCTCAAATCCTCGGCAGTGGTGTTAATCCCACTTCAGCCCGCCGGCCTGGTATTCCGTTACGCGGGTCTCGAAAAAGTTCTTCTCTTTACGCAGGTTCGCCTGCTCGTCGAGCCAGCTCAGCGTCGGTTCGGCGCCCGGGTAGGGCTCGTCGAAGCCGAGGCTGCGCGCGCGGCGATTGGCGATGAAGCGATACTGGCCGACGTGGTCTTCCTTGCTGTAACCCAGGATGGGATCGCGCAGGATGTAGCCCGCATAGGCCTCTTCGGCTGCTTCACACTCGGCCCACATCTCCGCCAGTGCCTGTGGATCGGGGCGGATGTTCTCTTCGAGCATGATCTGCTTGGCGACGCGGATGCCGAACGAGGCATGCAGCACTTCGTCGCGCATGATGTATTGCAGTTGCTCGGCAGTCCCCTTCATGAGGCCGCGACGCTGCAGCGCGAAGATCGGGCTGAAGCCGTTGTAGAACCAACAGCCTTCGAACACCCCGGCGAAGAAGATGTACGCCATGAGGAAGTTCTGCAGCTCGTCGCGGTCGCGCAGGTCGATGTCGGCGCGCAGCACCGAGTTCAGACGGCGGTTGGCGATCTGGATCTTGCCGTTGATCTCCGGTACGACGCGGTAGCGGTTGTAGATCTCGCTCTGGTTGAGGCCGATCGTCTCGATGCAGTGCTGGTAGGTCCAGGTATGCAGCGATTCCTCGTATACCTGGCGTGCCTGGTAGATCTGCAGCTCGGGCGCCGACATTTTCTCCATGACGGCGAGGCCGATGTTGCGCATCGCCAGAATGTCGGACGTGGTCAGGTACGACAGCACGTTCTCGTACACGTGGCGCTCTTCGAGCGTCAGCTTGTGGTGGTAGTCGTGTACGTCCTGCGCCATGCCGATGTCGAGCGGCGTCCAGTGGTTGCGGTTGGCGTTGAGGAAGTATTCCCACGCCCACGGGTACTTGAACGGCGCCAGCTGGTTGATGTCGGTCATGCCGTTGATGACGCGCTTGTCATCTGGGTTGACCGGGCGCAAGTCGACCTGCGCCTGCGCAGCAGGCTTTTTCGCTGCGGCCGGCTTTTCCGGGATCGGCTCGTCGTCGATGACCGGCTGCGGTGGCGGCACCTGGCGGCTCGACTGGCTGATGGTGGCGAACGGATCGTCCCAATTCATCATCACGCTTTCTCCTGCTGTCTCTGATCGCCGTTACTGGCAGGCTTCGCAGTCCGGGTCGAGGATGCTGCATGCCTTGGGCGCGGCGCTGCCGACATCACTCGCACCGAGCGCGCGGTAACTGCCGCCGACGGCGCTGAGCTTGTTGGCCCGGCTGCTGTCGTCCATGGTCGATTTCTCGACATGCGTCGCACCCATCGAACGCAGGTAGTAAGTGGTCTTGAGTCCGCGCACCCAGGCCAGCTTGTACAGGTTGTCGAGCTTCTTGCCCGACGGCTCCGACATGTACAGGTTGAGGCTCTGGGCCTGGTCGATCCATTTCTGGCGGCGGCTACCGGCCTCGACCAGCCAACGCGGGTCGATCTCGAATGCCGAGGCGTACAGTGCCTTGAGATCGTCCGGGATGCGGTTGATCGGCTGCACCGAACCGTCGTAGTACTTGAGGTCGTTGACCATGACCTCGTCCCACAGGCCGAGGGCCTTGAGATCGTGTACCAGGTAGGGGTTGACCACGGTGAATTCGCCCGAGAGGTTCGATTTCACGAACAGGTTCTGGTACGTCGGTTCGATCGACTGGCTCACGCCGCAGATGTTCGAGATCGTCGCCGTGGGTGCGATCGCCATGGTGTTCGAGTTACGCATACCGACCTGCATCACGCGCTCACGCAGACTGTCCCAGTCGAGCGAACGTGTCTCGTCGACCTGCAGGTAACCACCGCGCTGTTCGCCGAGTCGTGCGAGCGAGTCGATCGGCAGCACGCCCTGGCTCCACAGCGAGCCGTCGAAGCTGTTGTAGCGGCCACGCTCGTCGGCGAGGTCGGTCGATGCCTTGATCGCGTAGTACGACACCGCTTCCATCGTGCGATCGGCGAACTCGACCGCGTCCTGGCTGGCATACGGCAGGCGTACTTTGTACAGCGCATCCTGGAAGCCCATGATGCCGAGCCCGACCGGGCGGTGGCGCAGGTTCGAGTTACGTGCCTGCGGCACGCTGTAGTAGTTGTATTCGATCACGTTGTCGAGCATGCGCATTGCCGTGCTCACGGTCTTCTCGAGCTTGGCGATGTCGAGCCCGTTTTCATCGACGTGTGCGGCGATGTTGACCGAGCCGAGGTTGCAGACCGCGACCTCGTTGTCGTTGGTGTGCAGTGTGATTTCGGTGCACAGGTTCGAGCTGTGCACGACGCCGACGTGCTGGTTGGTGTAGCGCACGTTGCACGGGTCTTTGAACGCGATCCATGGGTGACCGGTCTCGAACAACATGCCGAGCATCTTGCGCCACAGGTCGTTGGCCTTGAGCGTCTTGGCGACATTCATCTCGCCGCGTTCGGCCTTTTCCTCGTAGCGCACATAGGCGTCTTCGAATGCCTGCCCGGTCAGGTCGTGCAGGTCGGTCGTCTCGTCGGGTGAGAACAGCGTCCAGTTGGCATCCTCGGCGACACGCTTCATGAACAGGTCGGGGATCCAGTTCGCCGTGTTCATGTCGTGCGTGCGGCGACGGTCGTCGCCCGTGTTCTTGCGCAGGTCGAGGAACTCCTCGATATCGATGTGCCAGGTCTCGAGATACGCACACACCGCGCCCTTGCGCTTACCGCCCTGGTTGACGGCCACGGCGGTGTCGTTGGCCACTTTGAGGAACGGCACCACACCCTGCGATTTGCCGTTCGTGCCCTTGATGTGCGCACCCATACCCCGCACGCGTGTCCAGTCGTTGCCGAGGCCGCCGGCGAACTTCGACAGCAGTGCGTTGTCCTTGATCGCGCTGTAGATGCCGTCGAGGTCGTCGGGCACCGTGGTGAGATAGCAACTCGACAGCTGCGGGCGCAGCGTGCCCGAGTTGAACAGCGTCGGTGTCGAGCTCATGAAATCGAAGCTCGACAACAGATCGTAGAACTCGATCGCACGACCTTCACGATCGATCTCGTTGATCGCCAGGCCCATCGCCACACGCATGAAGAACGCCTGCGGCAGCTCGAAACGCGTGCCGTGCGAATGGATGAAGTAACGGTCGTACAGCGTCTGCAGGCCGAGGTAGGTGAACTGCAGGTCACGTTCGGGCTTCAATGCCGCGCCCAGGCGTGCCAGGTCGTACTGGGTCAGCCGCTTGTCGAGCAGTTCGAGGTCGGCGCCACACTTGATGTAGCAGTTGAAGTACTCGGCGTAGCGTTCGCCCATCTCCTGCTGCGTGGCCACGCCGGTATCCATCTTGAGGAAGCCCAGCGCCTCGCGGCGCAGCATGTCCATGAGCAGGCGTGCCGCGGCATACGAGTAGTTCGGCTCCTTCTCGATCAGCGTGCGTGCACTCATGACCAGTGCCTGCGACACATCACGTTCCTTGACGCCGTCAAACAGGTTGCGGCAGGTGTCATCGAGAATCGATTCGACCGTGACGGCCTCGAGGCCATTGCAGGCCTCGCCGACGAGTTTGCGCAGGCGCTCGGTGTCGAGCGGGCGCACGCTGCCGTCGGCCAGCGTCACGTTGACCAGGTGTTTGGGCTCGGTGGTCTGCTTCTTCGCCGCCTCTTCGGCGCGCTTGCGGTTCTGCTCGTCGCGGTACAGCACGTAGGCGCGCGCAACCTTGTGCTCGCCCGAGCGCATCAGCGACAACTCGACCTGATCCTGGATGTCTTCTATATGGATGGTGCCACCGGCTGGGTTGCGCCGCAGCAGGGCATCGGTCAGTTGGTCGGTGAGATCCTGTACCAGGTCGTGCACGCGACGCGATGCGGCCGCGCTGCCACCCTCGACGGCCAGAAAAGCCTTGGTCATCGCCACGGCGATCTTGCTCGCGTCGAATGCGGTGACCTTGCCGTTACGGCGGATAACCTTCATGCCACCGGGCGCGTTGGCGCTGATCTCGGGGCTGGCCGCGGCTTTATCTGCCTGGCTCGGGGGGACGGCAATGCTCTCCGCATCGCCCTTAGCATGCGCGACTTCAGTGGCCATCAGGCTCCTCCTGGAATGGTGTTGTTGTGCCGGGACAGACCGCGTTGCGCGGTGAGGCGGAAAAGTCCGCCGACGTACAGCATGTGTCCGCTCGAAACACAATATATACGCTGGTTACGGAGTGTCAACCACAATATCTTGTGCAAAAAGCTTGTGGAAAAGCGTTGGAAAACTGTGCAGGAACTGTGCAAAGCGCTTGAGCAAACGGGCCTTTGCCAATGCATTCAGGCACTTAATGCCCGAAGTCAAAAACACGACGCGTGCGAACCGCCTGTGGGTGCCGCCACAAGCATAAAAATGTTAGTAAAAACCAATATTTGCAGATACGACAGCGGCACTGCCGCTGTGCTCGTACGCACCAGCCTTCAGTGGCGGTGCCGCGCGATGATCGTCGCGAGGTGGTCGGCGGTCACCGGGCCGAGGTAGCGCTCGACCATCTTGCCTGTCGGATCGACGATGGCCGTGGTCGGCAGCCCGTCCAGTGGCTCGAACGGTACCAGCGGCGCACTGCCGATCTTCAGATTGGGGAAGTTCACGGCGAACGGTTGCAGGAAGCGCGCGGCATCCGCAGCGTCGCCTTCTTCGAAGTTGATACCGATCACCTGGACGTCGGGATTGTCGGCCTGGAATGTCACCAACTGCGGTAACTCGCGGACGCATGGGGTGCACCACGAGGCCCAGAAATTCACCACGACCCAGCGTCCGCGGTAGTCGGACAGGCTGACCGGTTCGCCGGCCAGGCTCTGCAGCGTGAAATCGGCCGGTTCCGCCGCAGCCGGCATCGACAGCCAGCCACTGACAACGACGACGAACAGCGCGGATCGGAGCGACTTCACCATGCGTGCTTAGTCCTGATGTCGCGGCAAAAGGTTTCCTGACGTGTTGTGTGGACGACACAAAGGGAACCCTGTTTCCAACGTCGTTTTATGTCGGCAATTGGCAGCCGATAACTCGTCCAGAGCGTCATGCAAGGTGGGTGGGGATTATCGGCTGCAGCATCCGCGGTACAACGCACCAACGCAGTGCAGCGAACGGGACCCTGCACCGCCGGTCGGCACCGCGTGAGCCGTGCAGTGCACAATTCGTCGCGCCAGGAAATTACCAAGTCATTGATTTTCAAGAGATGAAGTGGGTTGGCACAGGATCTGCTGGGTAATCTTCGAAATCGCTTCGCGGTGATTTCTCCTAACTCTCTGTCGATATTGCCAGTTTGGCCTCTGCCGCCGTGCCATCCACCCTGTTGGTACGGCGGTTTTTTTCGTGGCCGCCAGGGCGACAAAGAGTGCGGTCGCCGCATCGGTCTGTGGACACGTGACCGTACGTCGGCGACAGCGGCAGATCTGTCGCAATCGCCGGCTGCCCGCTAGTATGCGCGGCGCCCGTCCTTGTGCAGCATCAGCGGTAGTCGGGATAAGAAGTTGGACGAAGGTAAATCAAAAACACGCTTGCGTGTGCTGCTGGTCGACGATAGCCCGCAGCGGCGCGCGTCAGTCGAACAATCACTTGCACAGGTCGGCTGTGAGGTGGTCGGCTTCGTCTCGAGCACCGACGATCTCGTCCGCAGCGTCCAGCATGCCGACCCCGATGTCGTGATCATCGATATCGAGCTGCCGGGACGCGATACGCTCGACAGCCTGCAGTGCGTGCAAAGCAGCGCGCCCAAACCCATCGTCATGTTCACCCAGGACGACAATGGCGCCACCATCACGCGCGCCACGCGTGCCGGGGTCAGCGCCTACGTCGTCGATGGTATCAGCCAGAAACGCGTGCGGCCGATTCTCGATGCCGCGATCGAACGTTTCGTACAGTTCCGCCGCGTGTCCGACGAATTGGAAAAGACGCGCGCCGAGCTGTCTCAGCGCAAGACCATCGAACAGGCCAAGGGCATCCTCATGAAGCAACGTGGGATGAGCGAAGACGAGGCCTACAAGGCGATGCGCGACCTGGCGATGAAAAACAACAAGCGTATCGCCGAGATCGCCGAGAGCGTGGTCGCCGCCGCCAAGCTACTCATCTGAAACGCGCTTAGCGCTCAGACGGGAATCGTCAGGCCACCGATGATCACCAGGTTCAGTGGCGGCAGACTGGCGAAAGCGTGGAACGCGTCCGTCTGCGCCACCTTGATCCCCAGCTCACCGTTTTGCCACACGAGCTTGAGTCCGAGTTGCAGATTGTCCAATCGCAGCTCACCGCTGACCTCGGTCTGGTTGGCCGTGATCGTCGGTATGCTGATTATCGGATCGGCAGCGAGATTGTCTTCGGGTGGTGTATC
>JAGRHA010000106.1 GCA_020445205.1 Gammaproteobacteria bacterium | reverse complement strand
CCGCGGCAGGCGCGGTTGGACCCGGGTCGTATCCGAGCACGCGCAACTTGGCATCGAGCTTCTGCTGTTCGGCGACCGACAACTCGACGGGTTTGAAATCCTTCGCGTAGACGTAGGTGCGGATCACCCAGTAGGTCAGCGCCACGGTCACCAGGATCGTGGCGAGTACGATCCACACCACGTGACGTGCACGCAGACCACGGCGTGGCGTTTCAGTGTGCGGCGCGATGGAGGCGTCGGGGGTCGTCGTCAACGTCGTCTTCCGGCTGTTTGCGATGGCCTACGTTTTACACCAGAACCGGCTTCTGGGTCGACCTCGGCCATCCCGAGCGGTGTCTCAGCGCAGGTTGCGCCCCGCCACTGGACGCCGCGATCGCCCGCGCTGGTAACGGTTAGCCTGCTTCTCGCGCTCTTTGGCGCGCGCGATCATGCGTGCTTGCGAACCGACCTCCTCGGCCTCGTTGCGCGGCACCCGTTTGCTGTAGGTGCCGTCGGAGTTCATCTCCCAACCGTTACGGTAGTCGTTGAGCTGGCTGTCGAGCATGAAGCGCAATTCGTCGCGCAACGAGTCGCCGATGACTGGCGTCACCACTTCGACGCGCGATTCGAGATTGCGTTTCATACAGTCGGCCGAGCCGATGAAGTATTCCTCTTCGCCACCGTTGTGGAAGTAGTAGATGCGCGTGTGTTCGAGGAAACGCCCGACGATGCTGATCACACGCGCCGACGTCGACAGCCCCGGCACCCCGGGGCGGAAGCGGCAGGTGTCGCGCACGATGAGGTCGACGCGCACGCCTTCCTGACTCGCCTGGTACAGCGCACGCGTGATGTCGGCATCTTCGAGCGCATTCATCTTGAACTGGATCAGGCCGGGTTTTTCGGCACTGTGGCCACGCCGTTCGCGCTCGATGCGCGCCAACAGCGCGGCTTTCAGCACTTTGGGCGCCGGCAGCAACTTGCGGTAGTAACGCTCCGGCGTATAGCCCGTGGTCAGGTAATTGAACAGTTCGGTCGCGTCACGTCCGAGGTCCTGATCATTGGTCAGGATGCCCAGATCCGAGTACAGACGCGCCGTGCCGGCGTGATAATTGCCCGTGCCGATGTGCAGGTAGCGTTTGAGGCCGTTGTAGTCGTTACGCACGACGAGCACGATCTTCGAATGCGTCTTGAGTCCAATCACGCCGTAGGTGACGTGGATACCCGCCTCTTCCATGCGCGCCGCCCAGCGGATGTTCGCCGCCTCGTCGAAACGCGCCTTGAGCTCCACGACGACGGCAACCTGTTTGCCATTGCGTGCCGCGCGGATCAGATTGTCGATGACCTGCGTGTCGCTCGATGTGCGATACAACGTCATCTTGATCGCGCGCACCTTCGGATCGAGCGCCGCTTCTTTGAGGAAACGCTCGACCGACGTACCAAACGACTCGTACGGGTGTTGCAGCAGGATCGTGCCGCGCTCGCGTATCAGATGAAAAATATTCGAGCTCGCACTCAGCTGCGGGTGGTCGAACGGTTGGAAGGGCTCGTAATGCAGCTCGGGGATATCGATGCCGACCAGTTGAAACAAGTCGCGCATGGCGAGCATGTCCCCCCCTGCATCGAATACGTCCTCGTTTTCGTTGAGGCCGAGTTCGGCCGCGAGCATGCCGCGACTGGTTTCGTCCATGTCACCCTCGATCTGCATGCGCACGATCGGTGCAAAGCGTCGGTCACGTAGCTCCGATTCGATCATCGACAACAGGTCATCGGCATGATCTTCGTTGCGCTCGGTATTGGAATTGCGGGTGACCCGGAACATGTGTTCGCTGATCACCTCCATTTCCGGCAACAACATATCGAGGTTGTTGCGCATCACTTCCTCTAGCGGCACGTAGTGGTAGCGACCCGGCAACTGAATGAACCGTGGCAGGCTGTCACCCGTTGGCACCTTGATCCGCGCCAGCGAGGACTTGTCCTCCTGGTTGGGAAAGCGCACCAGCACGAGGAAGTTCAGCGACAGGTTCGAGATGAACGGAAACGGGTGCGCCGGATCGATGGATTGCGGCGTGATCAGCGGGAAGATGTTTTCGTGGAAGTGCGCGCGCAGGTAGTCGATGTCGTCGCGTGCCAGCTGCTTGTACTCGAGTATCTCGATACCGTGCCCGCTGAGTTCCTCGCGCAGTTGACAAAACACCTCGCGCTGACCGATCTCCTGCTCACGCACCATCTCGTAGCACGCCGTGATCTGTTCTTTCGGCGTACGCCCATCGACGGTCTTTTTCGTCATCCCCGCGCCCAGCTGCTGCTTGAGACCGCCGATACGCTTCATGAAGAACTCGTCGAGATTGGAACTGACGATGGCGAGGAACTTGAGCCGTTCGAGCAGCGGATTGCGTTCGTCCTGGGCTTCGTGGAGCACACGCCCGTTGAACGCCAGCCAGGTCAATTCACGGTTCAGATACAGCGCGGGATCGTTGAGATCGTACGACTCGGGCGGGTTGGTGGCGCCATCGCCGCCGGATTCTGCAGACAGCATGCGGGAGCTTCCTTGTGAGGATGGATTTCGAGTGTCAGGGTCCAACTGAAAGTATGGACCAAATCGGCGTCGGCAATGATGACCGCGCAGCAAAGTTCGCCGCTGTCGTGCGCCGGCCTGCGTCAGGCGTAACTGTCGAAGCCGAGGAGATGCCGCAGCGATGACCGTTCGTCGTTGTCGACGACGCTGGCGTAGGCTGCCAGCGCCCGGTTGGCATGGCGCGACGTGGCGTGGCGCTCGGCATAGGCCTCGGCACGCGCCGACAGCTGGGCCCGCTCCGTCTCCCCGGCCGGCGGACGACGCGACGGCGTGCTGTCGCGTTCATTCGCATCCTTGGCCGGTGCAGCCTCATGCACAGCACCCACGACCGCCCGATCCTGTCGGGCAGGGGCATGAGGCAACTGCGGCAATGTCGGCGCAATTTTCACGACGGTCGAACTCGGCACTCGGGCAGCCTGACAGTATAGACAGCCACCACGTCTTTCGTTCCCCTGCCAGTGCGCCGAAAACCGGTCACCGCGTGGAGGAAGCTTTATAAGTGTTTGATTCTATACCACGGAAAACCGACACTCAACCTGGCGGCCAGTGCATCATGCGCCCACCCAGCAGATGCAGGTGGATGTGGAACACCGTCTGACCACCGGCCTCGTTGCAGTTCACGACCGTGCGATATCCGGCCTCGGCCATGCCTTCGGCGGCAGCGACCTCGCGCGCGGCACCGTACATGCGCCCGAGCACGGCTTCGTCGTCGGGCTGCAGGTCGTTGAGCGTGGCAATGTGGCGCCGCGGAATCACCAGCACGTGTGTCGGCGCCTGTGGGTTCAGATCACGGAATGCGACCACCGTGTCGTCTTCGAACACCTTGTCGGCAGGGATGTCGCCGCGTGCTATGCGGCAAAAAATGCAGTCATCCATCGATTTTCTCTCCATCGTCTCGCGATGCTCTGAACCGGCGGCCATTCAGCCGTTCGACACCTGCCGGCGGCCGGCGAAAGCGTGGGCCAGCGTCCCGCCGTCAACGTACTCGAGTTCCCCGCCCAGCGGCACACCATGGGCGATGCGCGTACTGACGATGCCGAGCTCGGCGGCCAGCTCGTTGATGTAGTGTGCAGTCGCCTCGCCCTCGACGGTCGTCGTGGTGGCAAGAATCACCTCGCTCGGGCGCAACGTGAGCAGGCGCTGGCGCAGTTCTTCGATGCCGATCTCGGCCGGTCCGATTCCGTCCAGCGGCGACAGACGCCCACCGAGCACAAAGTAGCGACCGCGAAACCCGGTCGCCTGTTCCAACGCGATCACGTCAGAAGGATTCTCGACCACGCACAGCAGGCTGTCGTCACGCCCGGGGTTGCGGCACAACTCGCACTGCTCGTCCTCGGTGAGCGTACGGCAGGTGTGGCATTGGCCGATCGAGTGCACGGCCTCGGCGAGCACGGCCGCCAGCCGGGCGCCGCCTGCGCGGTCGCGCTGCAGGATATGAAATGCCATGCGTTGCGCCGATTTCGGCCCCACGCCCGGCAGGCAACGCAGGCTGTCGATCAACTGCTGCAACAGCGGCTTGGCGTTCATGAATCGGTCCGCCGCCCTGTCAGAACGGTAGTTTCATACCCGGCGGCAGGTTCAATCCCGCCGTCACACTGGCCATGCGTTCCTTGGTGTGCGCCTCGACCCGGTGCGCGGCGTCGTTGCACGCTGCAGCGATCAGGTCCTCGAGCATCTCCTTGTCGTCACCGATCACGCTGTCATCGATTTCCACCCGGCGCACCTCGTGGCGGCCGTTCATCGTCACCTTGACCAGGCCGCCGCCGGACTCACCCGTCACCTCGGCCTTCGCCACCTCTTCCTGCGCGCGCTGCAGGTCTTCCTGCATCTTCTGCGCCTGGCGCATGAGATTTCCCATCGGACCCTTCATTGCTCAGCCCTCTCTGTACGTTCATTCAATACGGCGAATCGAATCGGGAACGATCGCCGCGTCAAAGGTTTCCTGCACCGCTTGGACCAGCGGATCATCTGCGATATCCGCTTCGGTCGCGCGCTGCAGTGCGTCGCGCTCGCGTTGCTGGCGCTGCGCCGGGGTTTCTCCGCCGCCGCTGGCCGCTTCGAGCTGCAGGTTCAAGGCGCAGCCGAGCGCCTCACTCAGCGATTCCTGCAGACGTCGCTCGGCGAGGCTGCCGAGCAGACCGGCGCAGGCGGGATCGACGCGCAACGACAACTGTTTGCCGTCCCAGTCGACGAACACGCTGTTGTCCGCGAGTTGGGCCGTCATCCCCTTGAGCCCCAGACCCGCGATGAAGGCGTGCCAGTCCGCGGTCGCCGACGCGATCGACGTCGGCGCGATGCGCGGTGCGACCGTTTCGGCCGCTTCGGTGGCCGCGCCAGCGGCACCGCTCGCTGTGGACGTTTCGACAGTGGTCGGCGACGTGGCGGCCGCGTGCACGGTCGAGATCTGGCCTCGTGGTGCGGATGCCGGTGCCGCAGGCGCAGGCTTTGCACGCGCCGTCGTACCCTGCGCGGCCGCGGGCTGGGCACGCTGTTCGTCGTCGCCGTCGTCGGGTCGGAACGCGAGCATGCGCAACAGCACCATCTCGAAGCCGCTGCGCATGTCGGGCGCCAGCGGCAGATCGCGCTGGCCGTTGAGTGCTATCTGATAGTACAGCTGCACGTCCTCGGGCGGCAGCGTGCCGGCGAGTGCGCCGAGGCGCTCGACATCACCCCAGCTGGACTGTGCCGCACCGGGCACCTGCTGTAGCATGGCGATGCGATGCAACAGGGTGACGAACTCACGCAACAGGCCGGCGAAATCCGGTGCATGTTCCGCAACCGCATCCACGTCGGCCATGAGCGCCGCGCCATCCCCGCGTGCCACCGCATCGAGCATATCGGGTAGACGTTCACCGGCGACGACACCGAGCATCGCCCGCACCTCGTCGGCCTTCACCTCGCCGCCCCCGAACGCGATCGCCTGGTCGAGCAGGCTGAGGCCGTCGCGCATGCTGCCGTCGGCCGCGCGCGCCAGCACACCCAGCGCAGCTGCCTCGTACGCGATCGTTTCGGCGTCCAGGATGTGGCGGAATTGGCCCTCGATCTGCTCGACCGGAAGGCGCTTGAGATTGAACTGCAGGCAGCGCGACAGCACGGTGACCGGCACCTTCTGCGGGTCGGTCGTAGCGAGCAGGAACTTGACGTGCGGCGGCGGCTCTTCGAGCGTTTTCAACAGGGCGTTGAAGCTGTGCCCCGAGAACATGTGCACCTCGTCGATGAGATACACCTTGTAGCGGCCACGCACCGGCGCGTACGGCACGTTGTCGAGCAATTCGCGGGTATCGTCGACACCGGTCTTGGACGCCGCATCGACCTCGAGCAGGTCGACGAAACGACCCTCGTCGATCTCGCGGCAGACACTGCACGTACCACAGGGCGTCGCCGTCACACCCGTCTCGCAGTTCAGCGACTTGGACAGGATGCGCGCCAGCGTCGTCTTGCCGACGCCTCGCGTCCCCGTGAACAGGTAGGCGTGGTGCAGACGATCGTTATCGAGTGCGTTGCTGAGCGCGCGCACGACATGTTCCTGGCCGACCATTTCGGCAAAGTTGCGCGGGCGCCACTTACGGGCGAGAACCTGGTAGGACATGCGGGATTCGGTCATCGGTCGACGCGGTAGCCGCAGTCTAACCGAATGTCACGCGACGGTGCACCGGGGGTATGGGCGGCGGTCCCGCCAGCGATTCCCGGCGCACAAGTCGCTTGCTGCGGCTGCTCCCTTCCGGGCCTGACCGGGTTCACAAGTTATTGTCGCGGGAGACCAACGGGACCACCACTGAGTGCGGGATTATGCCGCATGCGGACGGCGAACGTCACCCGCCCCGGTACAAATACCCCGCTGCATGCTGGGCGACCGCCGAGCCGCGATCGCCTATCATCGGCGCCGTCTAGAACCCGACATGTTGGAAGTAGCGCCATGCGCCATATCAAGAAAGCTCTCTCGTACTCGATCGCCGGCGGCATCGGCCTCGGCATCATCGCGACGCTGCAGGGTTGCAGCGACCAGGCGCCCGCACCACCCAACCTCAACGGTTTCGGTGCGACGCAGGACGGCATCGAGGGCAACCAGTTCCTCGTCATCGAGCAGACCGGCAGCAATCCCGATACCTACCGCCTGCTCGAGAAGCACGAAACCACTGGCCCCACGCGCGCCATCCTGCGCGAGCTCGGCGGCAACGAACGCTTTCTGTCCGAGGAAGAGCTGAAGCGCATCGCCGCCGACGAGGCCGCCAGGGTCGAGGCCGGCACCTCACGACTCACCCAGGACCCGCAGATGCATGGCGGCGGACTCTCGCTCGGCGAGACCCTGGTCGCAGCCGCGGCCGGCTCCCTGATCGGCGGCATGCTGGCGAATCGACTCGCCGGCAACGCGAACTACCAACGCACACAGCAAAGCTATGGCGGCGGTCGCCCGACGGCCACCATCTCGCAACCCGCGCGTCAGCAGACGGCCCGCACCACGCAGCCACGCAGCGGGTTCTTCGGCGGCAACAGCGGCCGGTCATCGTCGAGCGGGGGATTCGGCTCGTTCGGTGGCTGAGTCATGGTGACCTTACGCAACATCCAACCACTCGACCGTGAGTTGCTCGAAGAAATCGGCCTGAGCTGGCACACCGACGCCGACGGCAGCAGCTACATCGGCGAAGAACTCATCGAGGTCGACGAAGACCAGGCCGAGGCCTACTACAGCGCGGCGAACGAGCTGTACGAGATGTACGTCGCCGCGGCGCAACAGGTCATCGACGGTGAGCGTTATCTCGAACTCGGCATTCCGTCGAATCTCGTCGAACTCATCGAGCACAGCTGGCGCAACGATCATCTGCATCTCTACGGGCGTTTCGATCTCGCCGGGGGCCTCGACGGCCAACCGATCAAGCTGATCGAATTCAACGCCGACACCCCGACCAGCCTGTTCGAGACCTCGATCGTGCAATGGGCACTGCTCAAGGCCAACGGCATGGACACGTCGCGCCAGTTCAACAACCTGCACGAGATGCTGCAGGAGAACTTCCGCCGCCTCATCACAGGCAGCCGGCCGCCGGCCGAATTCGACGAACGCTATGCGCAGGAGAAACTGCTGTTTTCGAGCGCCTCAGGTCTGCCCGAAGACGAGCAGACGGTGCGTTATCTGCAACGCGTCGCACACGACGCCGGTTTCTATACCGATTTCTGTTATCTGCACGAAGCCGGCTTCACCGCTGAGGAGGGCGTATTCAACAAGGACGGTCAACGCGCCGACTATTGGTTCAAGTTGTTCCCATGGGAAGACATCGCGGCCGATGAACTCGAGTTGACGCGCATGCTGACGCGCTCGACACGCAGCGGCGGCACGCAGTATCTCAATCCACCGTACACGCTGTTGTTGCAGAGCAAAGGCATGCTCAAGGTGTTGTGGGAGATGTTTCCGGGCTCGCCTTATCTGCTGCCCACGGACGTGAACCCGCTACCGGGGCTCGCACAAGTGCGCAAGAAACTGTTCGGTCGCGAAGGTGCCAATATGGCGCTAGTGGCCACTGATGGCACGCTGACACGTACCACCGAGGGTCCGTACGCGCACCACAAGGACATCTACCAGGCACGTGCGCAGTTTGCGCAGGACACACGTGGAAATCACTACCAGGCGGGTGTGTTCTTTGTCGACGAAGCCTGCGGCCTCGGTTTCCGACGCGGCGGCGAAATCCTCGACAACGCGAGCAAATTCGTCGGCCACGTCATCGTCTGAGGCCGTGCGCGCCGCCTGGCGTCAACAGTTGTAGCGGCATACGTTCATGCCGAGATAGCCGTCGTAGGCCTCGCCACGATCGAGCCAGCGTCGCACGGCAAGATCGACATCGCCGGGCCGGCGATCGAGTGCGCAATACACACCATAGCGGTGGCGTGGTGCACCGCGCGGTTCGGCAACCACGCTACCGACATCGACAAACAGCGACCGTTCGGGCAGCTCGCCGGCAATGCCGGCGAATGCCGACGCGCCGTGTCGCTGCAACAACTCGCGTGCCTGGCGATCGAAGCCCGCACGCGTCAACGGGTGGGTGCGGTAATACGCTGCGAGCAGTTCCTCGGCATTCGCCGCCAGCCACGCGACGCGGTCCTGACCGGCGTTCGACCACGTCCCGACCAGCACATCGGGCTCGCTCCCCGTGCCCCACGCCAGGGCGCCGTCGTCGACCAGGCGCAAGGCCGCCGCATCGGACGGCGCCCAATCGAGATCCGACAACAAGGCGCGAAACGCTTCGGCATCCACCGCAAACCCTCCAAAAACAACAAACAGACCTTCCGCACCGACACCAATCGTCGCCGATCTGAACCAGATCAAGCCTTCGCGCCTGCATCACGCCGCAACCGCGCGACGTGCGCTAGGCTCATGTCAGCAGTACGGAGCTCCGCGTTCATGATCAAAGAAGCTGGCTTCCTCGCACGTGCCGACCTGCAGACCTTGCTCGACCGCCTGCACGACCTGGGTTATCGCGTGATCGGGCCCGTGGTCGACGATGCGGCGATCCTGTACCGCGACATCGATCGTGTCGAGCAACTTCCGCTCGGCTACACCGACGACCAGGCACCTGGCAGCTATCGCCTGAGCCAGGTGGACACGCCACGCTGCTTCGCCTGGGCCGACGGTCCGCACGCACTGAAACCCTTCCTGTTCGCGCCGCGCGAGACGATGTGGCAGGTAGCACGCGACAGCGACGGCAGACTCGCGTTCAGCGCCGTCGACCCACGCCCCGCTAAAGCACTCGCTGTCGTCGGCGTGCGCGCCTGCGACCTTGCCGCCCTGGCGCTACAGGACCGCCACTTTCTGGACCACGTGAACGACCCCTACTACGAAGCGCGGCGCGCAGGCCTGTTCCTGGTCGCCGTGCACTGCGCCTACCCCGCCGATACCTGCTTCTGCGCCTCGACCGGTGATGGCCCACGTGCGACCACCGGCTGCGACCTCGCCCTGCATGAACTCGACGACGGCTTCATCGTCGAAGCGGCCTCGCCGCGCGGTCATGCGGTCTGTGACGGCCTGTCGTTGCGCGCGATCGACGACGACCAGCGTCGTGCCGCAAACGATGCCCTCAGCGAGGCCGCACATCGCCAGTTTCGCCGCCTGCCATCGACCGATCTGCACAACGGCCTGTTGGCGCGTCTCGACCACCCGCGCTGGGAACAGGTGGCGAGCCGTTGCCTGGCGTGCGGCAGCTGCACCAGCGTGTGCCCGACGTGCTTCTGTCACGCCGAATCGGATGCACCGTCACTCGATGGCAACGACAGTGAACACCTGCGTGAATGGGACTCGTGCTTCAGCGCGGGACATGCCCAGCTGCACGGCTTTCAGGTACGCCCGGAGATCCGCCAGCGCTATCGACAATGGCTCACGCACAAGCTCGGCAGCTGGCATGAACAATACGGTCGCAGTGGCTGTGTCGGCTGTGGACGTTGCATCACCTGGTGCCCCGTAGGCATCGACATCACCGCCGAAGCCAACGCGATCTGTGCCGACACGATCGAGGAGGCACCATGAATCCCTACCTGCCACGCGAGGCCGAGATCGTCAGCCGGCACGAGGAATCGGCGACGACCTTCAGCCTCGGCCTGCGCCTGACCGATGGCCAGCCATACCGCTTCGCACCCGGCCAGTTCAACATGCTCTACCTCTACGGCTGTGGCGAGGTGCCGATCTCCATTGTCGGTGACGATCCCGTCGCCGGGACACTGAGCCACACCATACGCGCCGTGGGGCGCGTCACACAGGGGCTGCAGCAACTCGCGGTCGGCGACCGCATCGGCCTGCGCGGGCCGTACGGCCGCGGCTGGCCGATGGCGGCGGCCGAGGGACGCAACCTGATCGTCGTCACCGGCGGCCTCGGTTGCGCACCGTCGGTATCGATCATCCATCATGTCCTCGACAACCGTGCGCGCTACGGTCATCTGAGTATTCTGCAAGGGGTCAAGCACGCCGACGACCTGATCTGGCGCGAGCAATACGATGCCTGGGCCGCGCTGCCCGATGTCACCGTAGGGCTTGCCGCAGACGTCGCGTCGCCGGGCTGGCACGGTCACGTCGGCCTGGTCACGGCACTCTTCGACCAAGTCACCCTGCAACCCGAACAGACGCTGGCCATGCTGTGCGGTCCCGAGATTATGATGCGCGCCGCCGCCGAACAGCTGCATGCCCGCGGCGTGGCCGCCGACGACATCTACCTCAGCATGGAGCGCAACATGCAATGCGCGGTCGGCCATTGCGGTCATTGCCAGCACGGCGGCCGCTTCGTCTGCCGCGACGGACCGGTGTTCGCGTGGCCCGAAGTACGCGCCCTGCTCGGCGTGAGGGGGTTCTGATGAACAAACCCAGCATCGCGGTACACAAGTTCTCGTCGTGCGACGGCTGTCAGCTGGCCTTTCTGAACGCCGGCGAAGAGCTGCTGACCTTGGCCGGCCTCGTCGATATCCGGCACTTTCTCGAAGCCGGCGTCGCCGACGAGCAGGCCAGGGTCGACATCGCCTTTGTCGAAGGCAGCATTTCCACCGACGAAGAGGTCGAGCGCATCCGCCGCGTACGCGAAAACAGCACGCTCGTCGTCACCCTCGGCGCGTGTGCCACAGCCGGCGGGCTGCAGGCACTGCGCAACCTCGACGACAGCCACACGGCGTGGAAGAACGCTGTCTACGCGCAACCGGCTTTCATCCGCACGCTCGATCGAGCCGAACCCGTTTCGGCGCATATCAAGGTCGATTTCCAACTGTGGGGGTGCCCGGTCAACGGCCGTCAGGTACTCGCCGCTGTGCGTCAACTCCTGTTCGGCGTCTTACCCGCCGTCGTGCATGACAAGGTGTGCATGGAGTGCAAACGGCAACAGGCCGTGTGCGTCATGGTGACCTCCGGCAAACCGTGCATGGGCCCCGTGACGCGCACCGGTTGCGGCGCACTGTGCCCGCGTTTCGGACGCGACTGTTATGCCTGTTTCGGCCCTGCCGACGACGTCAATACCGACGCCCTGTCGCAACGCCTCGAAGGGCTCGGCCTGCCGCCCGCCGATGTCGCCCGCCGTTTCCTGTTCATCACCAGCCAGGCGCCGGCCTTCCACGCCGCCGGCCTGCGCCATTACCGCCCGGGGTTCGTCGATGACTGAGCGCAATGTCCGTATCCACGTGCCGGCACTGACCCGCGTCGAGGGCGAGGGTTCGCTACGGCTGCACATCGCGCAGGGCGAAATCGAGGAGCTGGCGCTCGATATCTTCGAGCCGCCGCGCTATTTCGAGAAGTTTCTCGAAGGCCGCGACCACGCAGAGGTCATCGATACCGTCGCGCGTATCTGCGGCATCTGTCCCGTGGCCTACCAGATGAGCGCCGCCCAGGCCCTGGAGCACGCGTTCGGCATCGACCCCGGGCCATGGGCACGCGCTATGCGCCGCGTGTTCTATTGCGGCGAATGGCTGCAAAGCCACGCCTTGCACATCCACCTGCTCGCCGCACCGGATTTTCTCGGCTTCGACAGCGTCGTCGGCATGGCCGAGCAATATCCCGACGAGGTGCGCCGTGGCCTGCGCCTGCAGGGCCTCGGCAACACACTGATTCGCCTGCTCGGCGCACGCTCCGTGCACCCCGTCGGCGCCTGTGTCGGTGGATTCCACCGCGCGCCGACGCCGGCCGAGGTCGACGAGATGCTGGCAGCGCTGCGTGCCGGCCTCGAGGATGCCGTTGCGCTGCTGCGCTGGGCCGCATCGCTCGATGTCCCAGACGACCATCAGACGTTCACCAGCGTTTCCCTGCGCCACGCGACCGACTACCCGCTGGCCGAGGGACGCATTGTGTCCGACCGCGGACTCGACATCGATTGCGGCGATTACGAGCGGCATTTCCGCGAAGAGCACCGCCCGCAGTCGACCGCTTTGTTTGCGCTGCTCGATGACGAGCCTTACCTGGTCGGCCCACTCGCGCGCCTCAATCTGAACTTCGACCGCCTGCCCGAGACCACTCGCCGCCTGGTCGACGCGACGGGCGTACGCTTTCCCAGCGACAACATGTTCCACAGCCTGCTCGCGCGGGCGATTGAGATCCATATCGCTGTCGTCGAAGCGATACGCCTCCTCGAGCGCTACCAGGCACCGGACTCGCCGCAGGTGGCCGTCAGCCCGCGTGCCGGCGTCGGCATCGGTGCAACCGAGGCACCGCGTGGCCTGTTGTGGCATCGTTACGCGTTCGATGGCAACGGTATCGTGCGCAGCGCGCGCATCGTGCCGCCGACGAGCCAGAACCAGGCCCGTATCGAAGTCGATCTACGACGCAGCCTGCTCGCCCTCGGGCTCGATCGAGACGACGCCGATCTGCGCCTGCGCGCCGAAACCGTGATCCGCAACTACGACCCGTGCATCTCCTGCGCGACGCACTTTCTGTCGCTATCCGTAGAACGCCGATGATTCGGGTGATCGGGCTCGGCGCGCCGTTCGGCGATGACCGCGCGGGATGGCGTGTCATCGACGCGCTACGTGATCAGGCCCCCGCGGCGGTCGACCTCGTCGCGCTCGATCGCCCCGGTGCGACGTTGATCAACTGGTTCGACGGCGTGTCCGCGCTGTACATCGTCGACGCCGTAAACGATGGCGGCCCGGCAGGTCGAGTTCTGACACTGACGGCCGATGATATTCTCGCCATTCCTGCGCACATCAGCAGCCACCAGCTCAATCTCCCCAGCACGCTGCGCCTCGCCAGGTCATTGCGTGCCCTGCCACCCTCGTTGACGGTCGTTGGCATCACCATTGCCGACCTGGCGCAGTCTTCGCCGGCAGTGGAGGCCGGCATACGACAGGCCGCGGACATCGTCGCACAGGCGCTGTGCGAGAAAATCGGGGCTTGCAACGCGCTGCCGTGAGCTGGTTGGGAAATCCATTCGCAAAAAACGACAAAAGCCTAGGGTTTCTTGTTCTAGATCATAAATCTTGTTTTTCTAATATGCGCATAGTCCGGCCCCGTTGAAAACCCCCCGCTTTACCGGCAGCACTGCGGGCGTCCGATTCCAACCTTCCCGGAGAGATCGCAGATGCTAAAAAGAATCATTGCTGCCGCGTGCCTGCTGGCTGTAAGCCTCCCCACCCTATCGGCCAACCTTGCCAACGGCCAGGAACTGAACAAGAGCTGCGCACTGTGTCACGGCGCACATGGTCAGGGCGCGTCGGGCAAGCTGTCGCCGCGTATTGCCGGCCTACCCAAGGAGTACATCATCAAGGCGATGAAGGACTACGTGGAAGGCCACCGTGTCTACCCGCTCATGGTGCGCACTGCACAGCTCGAGAAATTCACCGAGCGCGATTTCGACGATGTCGCTGCTTACCTGTCATCGCTCGACCTCAGCTCCGATGGACGCTTCAACATCCAGAGCTCGTTCGGTGATGTCGACGAGGGCAAAGACATCTATCGCAGCGATTGCAAGAACTGTCACAACAGCGACGGCTACGGCAAACCGAGCAAAGAGGCCCCGCCGCTGGCCGGCCAGCATCCCGAGTATCTGTACACGACGATGCGCAACTTCGCCGAGCAGCAGCGCGTTCATGCCAACGACAAGGAAGACGACACCTTCTCCGACTACAAGGATCAGGATTTCATCAACCTCGCGGCCTACCTCGCGACGCTGGACGACAACCGCGTGATCAAGGGCTACGCCTTCCAGGCACCGACCTATGCACCTTCGCTGGCGGAGTTCGGCAGTCGCAAGCTCAACGAGAGCATTCAGATCACCGACATCAAGCAGACCGTCGTGCGCATGGCGCTGGATGCAGGCGTCACCACCGAGAAGGCTGAAGAGGCGATGCTTGCCAAGGCGGAAGAAATCGGTCTGAAGAAGGTCGCGCAACAGAAAGTCTCACAGTTTCTGGCGCGCCAGGACGTGACGATGCCACACCTGTCGATCTTCCAGTTCTGCAACCCGTTGGATGCTCGCCTCATGGTCATGGCGGACCCGGTTTTCTCGAGCTACATGCCGTGCCGCATCTCGATGGTCGAAGACGCCGATGGCAAGCTGTGGCTGATGATGTTGAACCTCGACATGCTGATCAACAGCAAGTTGCTGCCCAACGAAGTCGTCGAAACGGCGATCCGCGTCAACCAGCAGATGCTCGACGTGATGGCAGCAGGCGCTGCGGGCAAATCGTCGTCTTGACGGCCCTGCCCGGTCGGGCGCGACACCGCCCGCCATGCAGCAAAAAAACCCGGCCCTCTCGGCCGGGTTTTTTATTACGCGATCATCCGTTCAACACGGATCGATCACATGGCACAACGAAGACGGATGTCCCGCAGGGCGTGCTCATGATGCTCTACGCGCTGGGCAGTTGATCACAGTCCACTGGCGAAATTCATGAGGCGCTGGAAGTTCGACAGCTTCGGCTTTGGCGTTTCGACGACGGGCTCGACGACCTCAGGCTGTGCAGCGAGCCGCGCCATCTCGGCCTCGGCCATGGCAACCGCCTCCGCTTCGGCACGCGCCACGTCCACCTCTTGCTGCAGGGCACGCAGCAGGGTGCTGCGTGAGTTCACACGCAGTCCACGGTCGACGAATCGCTCGGCGCGGTCGAAGTTCTCCTGCGCGATCGCCTCGCGCGCCAGGTCAGCGTAGCGATCCACGATACGCGTGATTCCGGCATGTGCCGCGGCGTTGTCGGCGTCAACTGCCAGAACCGCCTGCAGATAACCGTAGGCGCTGCGCTTCTCAGGCAACAGCAGGCGGTCGGCATCATAGGCCTCTTCAGCTGCAGCGAGCAGCTGTGTCACCTTCGACGGCACCGACGGTGCTGCCGGTGCTGGTGCATCAGCGACATCCTCTGGCGCAGCCGGCGCGGCAGTGGGTGAGGCATCTGCCGCCACAGTCGCTGCATCCGACATTGACGACGTCGACAAGCTGTCGTCGGCGTGTGCAATGACGTCCGGCGCCGCCGTGGTCGACGATGTGTCCTCGACCTGTGCAATCACGACCGGTCGCTCCGGCAGCGTCGAGGCACCCGTCGCATCAGGCTCGGCTCCATCGACCAGCTCGAGTTCCGCCGCATAGGACACCCCGCTCTCCATTACCGCAGGTGGCGGTGTCTCTGCGGCCTTCCCCGCACCCGTGGCCGGTAGGAAGCGCACATAGTCGAGCTGGGCATCGGTCTCGCGGATGAACATCATGGCGATCTGTTTTTCGTTGGCCACGCCCGCATCATCGCTGGTTGCCGGCTCGGCCACGGCCGCCGTGGTGACCGTCCTTGAAGTCACCTTGTCGGGCTCGGCAGATGCGTCATTGGTTACCACCGAGGCATCGGCGTGCGCCGTGTCTTCGGCCTCCCGCGACCAAAGCACGCCGTCCTTGCCACTCGCCTCATTGCGGGCATTGCGTGCCACCGCCCAGATGTTCAGGGTACTGTCCGCTCTGCTCAATTCGTCGACGAGCCCCACTGCCACGCCATCGGCGATCGGCACGACCCCGTCGCGGATGTCCGGCGCGGCTGCCGTCGCGGAAACCGCCTCACCCTGTGTGATACCGGCATCAGCAAGGTTGAAGCCGGCTGACAGATCATGTTCGCCACCGCCTGTGGATGCGGGCAGTCCGTGGGGATGCTTGCCTGCGCTCGAGTTCACGTATTGACTGCCGTCGAGGACATTTCCCGCGTACCGGGACGCAGTGTCGGCCTCGGTGGCGAGATCCGTTGCACGCGTCGTCGGCGCTGTCGAGCCGCCACCGAACGGCAGCAAGGCGATACCGATCAGTGCCGCTGCGGCACCCAGCACCATCACGGGAACGGCGACACCGATGCGCTGCGTGCGCAAGTCCTGCATCGTCAGCATCAACTTGGTTCGCAACACAGGCCAGCGCTTCTCGAACCCGGTCTTGAGCGTCGCCCGCATGGCCGCGGTCGAGTCACGAAGACGCGCTGCCACGAACCGCCGATCCGGCAGATGCCGCAGCGCGTCGGCCAACCAGGCCCAAGCCGCAACAAGCGCGTCACGCAGACGCAGCGGCAAGGTGCGAATCAACGAACGCAGACGACGCCGCGCCGGGCGGCCGCGCGAATAGCGCACGAAGGTCGCCGGTTGACCGCTCATCGGCCGCGAATCCGCAGTGGCGTAGCCCTGGTCCATCATCGGCCGCACGGCGGGTGACGTCACCCGTGCTGCGGGTACGTGGGTCGCAGGTTCTTCACGCGCCGGGACGAGCGACAGCTCGTACACCGAATCGAACACACCGCCGCTCAGACTCTCGCCGGCCAGCGGATCATCGTCGACGGGCGCCAGCAGCTCGTTGCGCAGGTCACCGACGACGACGCGCACGTCGCGGTCGGTCAGCGCATGTCGCTCTTCACCACTGGCGTGCAAGAACAGGCGACTGCAGATCTTGTTGACGTGGCGCGGGATTCCGTGACTGTAGCGATAGATCGCGAGGACGGCAGGACCGTTTACACTGGGATCGCCACGCCAATTGGCCACGCTCAGGCGATACTCGATGTAGCCCTTGGTTTCGACGAGATCCATCGGCTCGAGCCGACATCCCGCGATCACGCGTTGTTGAAACTGTTCCATGCCGGGCGCGCCCATCACGCCTTCCAGTTCGTCTTGTCCGAACAACACCAGCTGCATGACGGGCTTGCCCTGCACCTGCAGGTCAGTGAGCAGGCGCAGCGCCTCGAGCGCATGATGGGACAGCGTCTGCGCCTCGTCGACGACCACCAGCACGGAGCGATGCGAACGCTCGACGCCCAGCAGGTGGCGTTCGATCATCAGCGACAGCATCGAACGATCCTTGCCCTCGACCTGTAGCCCCATCTCATACGCCAGCTTGCGTAGCAGATCGGTTGCGGAGAGCTCGGCGGCAACGATACGTACAGCGACGACTTTGGCCGGATTGACTTCGCCGAGCAGGCGCTCGGACAGCGTCGTCTTGCCCGAACCTGGCGGTCCCGTGACCACCACGATCCCCTCACCGCGCTTCAGTGCGTAGCGCAGGTACGCCCAGGCGCGGTTGCTGCTGCGGTGCGGAAAGCAAACGCCCGGGTCCGGCAGCAAGCGAAACGGATCGTTGCTGAGTTTGTAATACGACTCGTACATCGTGCCCCCCTGGCGTGGCCGGCGATGGAGTGGCGCGCGTTGCGTGGCCTTTGCTCCCCCGGTCTGGATTACGCCGGGTTTCGCCCTATTAATATATGCTAGCTCAGTACTTTAGAGGAATTTAACGAATTAATCCCTAAAGAAAGGAGGATAAGTACCGGGCGGGAGAAAACGGTGAACCGGGTCACAGAATGTCACGGCAGGGAAAGCGGTTCGGGATCACGCCCCGCGACGGCCGCGTGGGGGGGCAATGGAGCTCCGCGTGTCGGGCTGCGACGACGCCTCGGCCCGGCGATTACTCGCCGTCGGCGAGTTCCAATGCCGCCGCTTCTCGCGTGTAGAAGCACCCGTCACGCAGAAAGCCCGCGATGACGCCAGCCTTGGCGCGGGTCACGACGCCGTCATCGTCACGTGCTGCCACCCAGCTCTCGGGCAGACCATCGAGGATGTGGACGGGCGCCGGGCTGCCATCGGCGTAGGCCGAGGCGACCGATTCCCCGGTCTCGGTATTGCAGTATGCGGGCACGAATCCGGCAACCCTGTTGTGCTGACTGATGCCGCCCGTGCCGGAGAACGTTTCGTTCTGAGCTTCAAGATCGCTGTCACGCATCCCGTACGCCTTGGGAGTTAGGACCGGCGCAATGTCGTCCGATCGATACCACATGCTCGCCATCAACTGACTGCCCGACATGACCACCTCCGTCCATTCGCGGGACACATCGCTGCAATGCCCACCTAACCCGAAGCATCACCCATGCCAGTTGTGTGTACTCAACGGCTCGGACAGGTTAATCGGGACTTAAGCCACTGAAATCACGAAACAACGTCGTTCGCTGGATCATTCCCGCCGATTGCAGTGGCCGAATCACCCGGCCAACCTTTACGATTGCGTAAAGTTTTCTTGACACATTGCGACTTAAACGATGAGTCACAATGACAACACCCGACGCGGGCGCGGCGCCGGCGACAACCCGGCGAACCGCTTCCATGTCCGACGCACGGACCCGTTCGACGACGGCTGGCATGCGGACGAGCGCGCGCCATTGCGCACCCGCGTCGGCATCGACAGCGCGCGCACGGCGATCAGCTACAACGACTCGCCCGATATCCCATTCGACCGCTCGGTCAATCCGTATCGAGGTTGCGAACACGGGTGCATCTATTGCTACGCACGGCCGACGCATGCCTGGCTCGACCTGTCGCCCGGCCTCGACTTCGAAAGCGTTCTGTTCGCGCGCCCGGATCTGCCCGCCCTGCTCGAGCGCGAACTCGGCGCGCCGTCATACCGTCCTGCACCACTCGCCATCAGCGGTGTGACCGACGCCTACCAGCCGATCGAACGTGAGCACCGCATCACGCGCCGCGTACTGGAGATCTTGCACGCCACACGCCATCCGACACTGCTGATCACCAAATCCGCGTTGATCGAGCGCGACCTGGACCTGCTGGCGGAGATGGCAGCGCTGCAATTGGTCGAAGTCGCCGTTTCCCTGACCACACTCGACCGCCGGCTCGCGCGGACGCTCGAACCGCGTGCCGCGGCACCACAGCGGCGCCTGCAGGTAATCGAATCCCTCGCCACGGCCGGCATTCCCGTGAAGGTGATGCTGGCGCCGCTGATCCCGGTACTCAACGAGACCGAGATCGAGAGCTTGCTGGAAAGTGCACGTGATGCCGGGGCCGGGAGTGCCGGCTACATCCTCTTACGTCTGCCACTCGAAGTGGCGCCACTGTTCCGTGACTGGTTGCAGAACCATGTGCCGGGGCAGGCATCAAGGGTCATGAGTCATGTCAGCGACACGCGTGGTGGCAAAGACAACGAAAGCCGCTTCGGTCTGCGTCAGCGCGGACGCGGCCACTATGCCGACTTGATCGAGCAGCGCTTTCGCCTCGCCTCTCGGCGCCTCGGCCTCGACGGCAAGGTCACACTGCGCTGCGACCTTTTCCAGGCGCCGGCCGCCTCCGGCCAGTTGCGGTTGTTTTGAACCGTCACCTATGCACGACATCAGAGGCGACACACGCGCGTGATTGTCGAAAGTTTATCTCCTTCAATAACACGATGTTATGTCGGTTTCTTAATTTTTATTCACGCATAGCCGCCGGGCCAATGCTTTGAATACGAAGGACTGTTCTGTTAGGGTCTTGCGACATTTTCTCAGACCGCTCGCCGGCGACCGACCGCGCGAGGCAGCGTGGCCGGTGGCAGGCTTTGCCTCCGATGCCACAGGCTTGGCGGGGCCCGCTTTCCCCCGCCGATCTACCAGAGAGGCCCTTTATGCCACCCAGTTCCGCATCCGCGCGGCGCTTCGTCGCGTCGCCGTCAGCAACCGCAAGCCGTTCCGAATTCAAGGTTTATACGCAGCGCGATCTCGAGCGCATTCCGCAACTGCGCCGATTGCCCGCAGACACGCGGTTCGAGATGCGCGCTGTATCGAGTGTCCTGCCTTTTCGCATCAACACCTACGTGGTCGAAGAGCTCATCGACTGGACGCGCGTACCGCACGATCCGATCTATCAACTCACGTTTCCGCAGCGCGACATGCTGCCGCCGGCACTGTACGACCGCATCGCCGCGAGCCTGCGCGACGGCAAGCCAGCCACCGAGACGCAGGCCCTGGTCGGAGAATTGCGCACGCAACTCAATCCACATCCGGCGGGGCAGCGGGAACTGAATATCCCATCGAGCGACGACGGCACACCGATCGAAGGCCTGCAGCACAAATACCGCCAAACCGTGCTGTTCTTTCCCAGCCAGGGTCAGACCTGCCATAGCTATTGCACGTTCTGCTTCCGCTGGGCGCAGTTCGTCGGCGACAAGCAGTTGCGCATGGCATCTACCGACGCCGCAAAGCTGCATGCTTACCTGTTAGCTCACCGCGAAGTCAGTGATCTCTTGATCACCGGCGGGGATCCGATGGTCATGAAGACCCGCCATCTGGCGGCGTACCTCGAGCCGTTGCTCGACCCGCGCTTCGCGCACATCCGCACCATCCGCATCGGCACCAAGGCCCTGACCTTCTGGCCGCAGCGCTTTGTCAGCGATGCCGATGCCGATGACCTGGTCGCACTGCTCACGCGCCTCGTGGCCGCCGGCAAGCATGTCGCGATCATGGCCCACTACAACCATTGGCGCGAGCTGTCGACGGACGTGGCACAACAGGCCATCGCGCGCGTTCGCAGCAGCGGCGCCGAAATCCGCAGCCAGGGTCCGCTGCTCGCCAACATCAACGACGATGCCGACACCTGGGCGCGGCTGTGGCAGACCCAGGTCGAACTCGGCATCGTGCCGTACTACATGTTCGTCGAGCGGGACACCGGTGCGCGCCGGTACTTCGAAGTGCCGCTGGCACGTGCGTGGGAGATTTACCGTGGCGCGATGCAGCGCGTGTCGGGGCTTGGACGCACGGCACGCGGGCCCAGCATGAGCGCGGGTCCGGGCAAGGTGGAAGTCCAGGGCATCACGGAAATCCACGGCGAAAAGGTGTTTGCCCTGCGTTTCATCCAGGGACGTAACCCGGACTGGGTGCAGCGCCCCTTCTTCGCCCGCTTCGACCCCAAGGCCACCTGGCTCGACCAACTGCGGCCCGCCTTCGGCGAGCGCGAGTTCTTTTTCGAAGCCGAGTACCGACAGCTGCAGCGAGACGGCACGGCCAACTGACACTCGACGGCCTCGCGGTGTCCAGCGGCGACGCGACCAGCGAAGCAAATCAACGCCATGCCCGGTCTCCTCGTTTGAGAGGAGATCAACATGGACACACCTGCACCTTGTCATCTGCTTGCCGCCGTCGCCGGCGCGGCTTTGCTGCTGTTGTCATGGGCAACGGCCATCGGCGGCGAGCTCGAGAGCATCGCGCCTCCCGCGGGGCGTGTGCCGACGATCCACCTCGGTCCGCGGCATCTCGATGCCGCGGAACAGGGCATCGGCCGAACCGTGCCGCGTATGCGCGTGACGACGATAGACGGCATCGAGGCCGATCTGTTCGAAACCGGCGCTGCGCATGGCACCGTGGTCGTCGTACGCGACCCCGCCTGCCCGGTCTCGCAGCGCTACACGGCACGCATCACGACGATCGCCCGGCGCTATGCCGGCGACTTCGATTTCGTCTTCACCTACCCCGCGACCGACACCGGGGATGCCGATCGCACAGCCGATCGTGCCACCATCGGCGCCACGGGAATCTTCGTGTCGCGTGGCAGCCTCGAGTTGGCCGCGACCCTGGGTGTCAACAGCACGGGGGACACGTTCGTGATCGACCGCGACGGACGTCTGCGATTCCGCGGCGCAATCGACGATCAGTACGGCATCGGCTACACACGCGATGCCGCAACCCGTCATTACCTGCGCAACGCCCTCGATGCACTGCGATCCGGGGAATCACCACGGGTACCCGCCACGTCGGCCCCCGGCTGCTATATCGACGCAGATCCGGATCATGCACCACCGGTTGCCCCCGTGCCCGGAGACCACCTGTTGTCATAACGACGGCCGGGCAGCGTGAACGTTACGCCTCGACGCGAATCCCGGCCTTGGCGAGCCTCGCCTCGACTTCCGCTTCGGCATCGATCCAGTCCTGGCAGGGGTCGCCCATGAACCCCTGCGCCTCACTCCGCAGGTACGCCGCTTCGGCGATCAACTGATGACGCTGTGCCGGTGACACGGTGCGCGATGTCGCTGCCGTGGTCGCAGCGCGCATTGCCGGCGCTTTCTTGGTCGCGGCCTTTTTCGCCGGCGCCTTTTTCGCGACCGCTTTCTTGGTCGTCGCCTTCTTCACCGCAGCCTTCTTCGCGACCTTCTTTTTGGTCACCTTCTTGGCCGCTGCATCTGCGTTGGCCTTTTCTGCCGCCTTCTTGGTGGTCTTCGCCATCGTTTCCCTCGTTGAACTTATGCATCGCACCAGACGATGCCTGCCACTGCATGCGCAAGAATCGAACCAACCACTACAGGCCGGCACCGATATCGAGCGCGATTGCTTCGATCTCTTCAGGCGCGCAAGTCTAAGCGCATGTCGATGTTTTGTTTTTACTGATTGATCACGCTTTGACGCCACGCAAGCCAAGTCATGGAAAAAGGCCTCGACGGCGACAACCATGGAGCGTGACGTGCACCGTGCGATGACAGGGCCTGGAGTCAGCGGCCAGTACTGCACACATTTCGTGCATCCGGGCGCGAATCGTGAAACGCCAATTCCGTCGCGCCGTGGCAATCGCTAAGCTGCAGCCCATGACACGCCATGAGCGCGACCAGCGACCGTACACCGCGTTGTTCTGCGAAGAGAATGTCTGGCAGCTCGCCCGCGAGATGGTGTCGAGCGGGAAAGACATGTGCCGCAGCGAGGTACTGTTTTTCGTCAACGCCGCAGATTCCGTCGTGATGCTGAACCAGCGCGCCGCCGACCCCGGCATGGCGATCGGCTGGGACTACCATGTCGTGCTACGTGTACGTGACCCGCATGACCTCGTGTTCGATGCCGACACGCGCCTGCCCTACCCGTGCGCAACCCGCGAGTACCTGCTGCACTCTTTCCCACGGCAGTCGGCGCTGCCGGCGCATTTCCAGGCTTGGGTGCGACGGGTGCCTGTGGCGACGTTTCTATCCCGCTTCGACTCCGACCGCAGCCACATGCGCGGGCGGGTGCCGGCAGCCGCGTTTCCGCCGTGGCCGACGATCCGCGCGACCGACACGCAGCACGCGATCTCTCTGCGCCACTATTGCGACGTCACTGCCCGGCTAGATGACGGCAGCCGCGTGCTGCCACTCGATGAATTCCTGCAACTGACAGGCTGACGCTGTTCTTCAGTCGATGCGCTGCGCAACGAGTTGCGCACGATTGCGGAAACCATGCGTCACGTCACCTGCAGTACCCTCGTCGCGGTAGACGCGCACACGAAGCCCAGCAAACAACTGCAGCAACTCATTGGGATCAAGACGAAACGGACCGTCGCCCGGACCACTGTCGTCGACGCGCTCGCGCGTCCACGTCTGATAGAACAGCATGCCCCCCGGGCGCAGTGCAGCCGCGATGGCGGGGCACAGGTGGCGTTCGAGAAAGTGGCCGACGCAGATGACATCGTACGCATCCGCGGGCGGTGGCGCTGCGACCACGTCACGCACCCCCGCCGTGACGTCGAGGCCTGCGGCAGCCTGTGCAAGTCGCTCGATTGCCACCGGCGAGATGTCCCAGGCATCGACGTGCAGACCCTCGCGCGCCAGGAACAGCGCATTGCCACCGAGGCCGCAGGCGATATCGAGCGCTAGTCCCGCGGACGGCAGCAGATGCCTGTTGTCGACCAAAACGTCGAGCGGCGGAGCGATGCCCGCCGCCTCGGCATGGCGTGCATCCCACTTGGCGCGTGTCTCGTCGGTGTTCATGCGCGCGAGCATAACAGTCCGGCATAAACGGTGCCGAGACACCGGTTTGTGCACAGGATCAGCGACATGATCCAGCCCCCGCCGCATTGACGATCCGCTGCCGCGACGCTCGTGACGATGTCCATTGCAGTCAGGCAGTGCCGCTGAACGGCGGGCCACCCACGAAGCGATCCGGATCGTGGAAACGACACAGCACCCCACCCTCCGCCCCACTCTCCCCGGCCACCGAACAACGGTTTCAAGAAAGCGCCGATCCGGCCGTGAAACTAGTGTCGTGCAGGGAAGATCTTCCGGGGCCAACGGTAGACCCCGGCTGTCGTCGTGTATCGCCGTGGAAATCGAGAAGTCTCAGGACTGGACACGCAATGCTGTTAAAGAACCCCTTTGCGTCGAAATCATACTTGGTCGTCGATGATTTCGGCGACATGCGCTCGATGATCAAGGGGCTGCTGCGTTCGCTGGGCGCGGACGATATCGATGCCGCACGCGACGGGAAGGAAGCGGTTGCGCTCATGGAGAAACGCCACTACCAGGTTGTCCTGTGCGATTACAACCTCGGCAAGGGCAAAGACGGCCAGCAGGTGCTGGAAGAAGCGCGCAAACGCCGCCTGATCAACGTCGCCACGGTCTTCGTGATGATCACCGCCGAGAACAGCCGCGACATGGTCATGGGAGCGGTCGAGTACGAACCCGATAGCTACCTCTCGAAGCCGTTCACCAAAGACCTTCTGCGCACGCGTCTGGAAAAACTGTTTCAACGCAAAGCGGATCTGCAGCCTGTCAATGCCGCACTCGAAAAGAATGACTATGCACAAGCCATTTCACTGATCGAGCAACGGCTCGGCGAGCAACCGAAGAACGCCGGTGAACTGCTCAAACTGCAAGCGGAAACCTATCTGCGGGCAGGCAATCATGAGCGGGCACTGAAGATGTACGAGAGCCAATTGGCGTCACGCGACCTGCCTTGGGCGCGCTTCGGCCTGGGCAAGGTCCAGTACGCGATGCGGCAGTTTGCCCTCGCCAAGCAAACTTTCGAGCATTTGCTGGAAACGAACAAGACCTTCATGGCGGCATACGACTGGCTCGCCAAGTCGCAGAGCGCTCTCGGCTGCTTCGATGATGCTCAGACGACGCTGAGCGCTGCCTCGGCGCTTTCCCCCAAGGCCATCCAACGCCAGCATGCGTTGGGTGAGTTGGCGCTGCAAAACGAGGATTTCGCCACTGCCGAGCAGGCATTCGGCAATGCCGTCAAACTCGGCACGCACTCGGTTTTCAACCATCCGTCTCTGTATGCCGGACTGGCCCACTCCAAATCATCCCAAGGCAGGCACGACGAAGCGATGCAGGTCGTTTCCGAGATCGACCGCAAGTTCGACGACGAAACGGCACGCTTCTACGCCGCCACGGCGGAAGCCGTGGTGAAGCAACAGTCCGGTGACGCAGCCGGTGCCGGCGAAGCGATGCAACGTGCAGAAGAAATCCACTCCAGGAACGCCGACACCTTACCGGCATCGCTGAGCCTCGACCTCGCGAAGACCGCCTCGACTTTGGGCCTGAAAGAAAAGGCCAACGACATCCTGCGCGCCGCAGTGCAAAACAATCACGACGACGAAGACTTCATGGTCGTCGCGGCGGGTGCCTATCGTGCGGCAGGCCTCAGCGATGATCCGGAAAAGCTGATACGCGGACTGCGTCAGGACGTGGTCAAGATGAACAACAAGGGGGTCAGTCTGATCAAGGAACGGCATTTCGACGAAGCCATCGACCTGTTCCGCGAAGCAGCGGAAGGCATGCCAGGTAACAAGGTCATCAATCGCAACATGGCGCTGGCCTGCGTGATGAAGATGGAAGACATGGGTGTGGATGAAGAGTCGATGACCCTCGCGCGCAAATTCCTCGATCGCACCGGCAAGCTCACCACGAACGACACCAAATTGGCCGAGGTGGCGCGCCGGTTCACGTTGCTCCTGAGCGCCGACGCGGAGACTGCACATGGAATTCGCTGACATCCTCGCGTCGTCGATTCACGATATCAAGAACTCGCTGAGCATGATCCTGAATACCATGGATCACCTGCTCGATGACCCGAATACGCGTATCGGCGACCGCAAGCAGGCGGACGTATTGCTGTTCGAGACGAACCGTGCCAACAACAGCCTCCTGCAATTGTTGATGCTGTACAAGATGCAGCGCCAGCAGGTCTCGCCCAATATCATGGAGCACAACGTCGATGACTTCCTCGAGGAAGTCGTCGCGACGAACCGCGGCCTGCTGGATTCATTGAATATCCAGTTCGATTATGACTGCGACCCGTCCCTGAGCGGCTACTTCGACGACAATCTCGTCCTTGGTGTGCTCAATAGTGCCATCCTGAATGCACGACGCTATACCAAAGATCGCATTAGCGTCAGCGCAGCGATGCAAGACAACCTCCTCGTGCTGAGAGTTGAGGACAACGGCGCGGGATTCCCCGATTTCATGATTGCCGACGTCCCGCAAGATCTCGACGGATCGGCATCATTCAGTTCGGGAAGTACGCAGCTGGGTTTGCTGTTCGCAGCGCAGGTGGCCCACTTGCATGTCAATGGGAATTGCCACGGACACATCGCGCTCCGCAATCGCCACCAACTCGACGGCGGCTGTTTCGAGATGTACCTGCCATAGTGACAACGAACAGGCGCCGCAGGGCGCCAGCCGAAAGACAGCGGGCACCCGGTATTGCGAAGGTTCACCCAGCGCGTTGAATCCGGGCGATGTTGCCTGCCAGTGTCACCGCGCGAAGACCCGTGCAAGCGCGCCACCACCTGCGTTGTGAAGCGACGGCGGCGAGTTCCACCGACAACCGATGGCGCAGTCGAAGTACGTCGTCGCGCAAGCGCGTTCCGAAGTTCCTGCGCTGGGACCCGCGCACCGAGCTACAGATCACTGTCGAATGTGAAAGCCTGCCGTCCGCATTGGTTGACTGCAGCCGCGCGTCCCTTCGCCTGGCGTACCACCGCGTGGTCCGAACAGTGCCATCGCGCACCAAGCGCGGTTTGAATCCCATCCATTGGCCTATATTCGTGCACGACTGTGGTCGTACCCGACCCGGTGATCACGCCACTACCGCACTCGCACACCACGCGAGCTAAACCTCCCTACGGCGCTCAGTACAAGCGGGGGACGACTGCCGCCCTTCGCCTGGTGTCTATACTTCGGCGGAGCCGCACCGCGCAATCAAGTGGTGATATCGGAACCACGGGCCTCGTGATAGATCAAACGGAGATTGAAATGTTGCTGCACTGGGAACAGCTCGTTCACTACTTTGGAAGTGAAATCGATACGCATCGTCGCCATTTCGACAAGCCGAATCAATCGACATACGGTCTGCTCTGTTGCCGCTTCGCAGACATGAATACAAAACTGCTGTCGAGTAACAAAGAACACGCTGAAGAACGCTTGCTGAACAGCTTGTTGTGGCAGCAAGTAGAGGACGCGGTCGGCCAATGGGTGAATTTCGCTGGCGACGCGCGAGGCAAAGCGATTGTCGTCATGGCATTGAACAGGTCACCCTGCCACAGTCGCTGCGTACCTGCACTTTTCAACGCTTTGAATCGACTCCAGTCGAGTTTTTCACGACGGTTTCACGAGAACTGGCGTTTCATACTTGCGTGTCGCGGTGCTTACCAGGGCACCGTTACCGAAGCGGACTATTACGAGCACGCGACCACAGGATTGGACCTCAAGAGGCTCGATGATGCCGGTTGGGAGGTATGCGTGTTGCAAACGACGAAACCTACCAACAGGAAGACGCTGGTACCTGGCGAGGCCCTGCCCCGCAGTGGGCACCAGCTTCTGCAGGCGATAATGAGGGCAAGGAACGTCATCAGACCGACGATAACGCGGCTGGAATGAAGCACTTCCCGGAGGACCGGCCCTGCGCATTGTCTGCATTTGTTCTCGCATGTATGCGCCCAATTTCCCCCCGACAGCCACCTGGATCACCGCCACGCCAGTTGTCGACGAGACGCGGCGCACGCCGATAACACTCTGCAACGTTGCACCCTTGTGAATGTCCTAGGGGGTGACCTGACGTGGTAGAAACTACCGGATTCGCGTCGCGCGCGCCGAGTGAACACCAATCGATTCGCGCAAGAAGCTGCGTTGTGCCCTCTCGCCGACGCACCGCCAGATACGGCAGAAAAGCGTATGACCCTCGGCCGTCTAGCCACATATCACGCGCCGAGTCCGGGCACGCGTTGCCCCGTACAAAGGCGACGCGGGCCCGGGCCGACATCAGCGCCCCTATCTGCCGCCTCGACTAGGCCTGGAGCGACCTCAGCCCCGGACAGACGAAAAAGCGTGAGCCACAGCATGAATCCAGCAACGATGCTCCCAGCAGCAGTTCAAGATTCCGGTTCACTACCCGCTAGCGGATGTAGGGCCAAACGCGGAGATCGATTGGCACATGAAAATGCACCGTTTCCTCCCTTTGATCATTGCGCTGCTCGCACACGGATGGACGCCGGCCGCCGACCTGCAACCCGACGATGGCGCGCTGCTAGGAGACGACATCGCCGTACGCGAGCATCTCCAGCAACGTCTCGACGAGATCGCCGCCGACCGCGAGCGCTACGATCAGGCAATGTTCGAGGGCGAGATGCGCGCGGCACCGCTATGTCGCGTTTGCCATGGCCTCGACGGTACCGCGGTGCGCGACGGCACACCAAACCTAGCGGGACAGGACCCCGTGTATATCGTCGACCAGTTCAACCGCTATGCAGACGGTCGGCGCCGCGACTACTGGATGAGCAGCCTGGCGGCCGGCTTCAACGAAGAAGACAAGATCCAGCTGGCGATCTGGTATTCGGAACAACCGATGCGACCCGCACTCGGCGGCAATCCGGCCCTGATAGAACGAGGCCGCGAGCTCTACGAGGCGCATTGTGTCGAATGCCATGGTGCCGACGGACGCAGTCGCAAAGGGTACGCGCGGCTCGCCGGCCAGCGTCCCGAATACACGGCCAAGATGCTGCGCGAATTCCGATCGCCGGATGGCAAACGCTTCAATCCGGTCATGTACGCACGTTCCTACATGCTACGCACAGACGAGGACATCATGGCCGTCGCGACCTTCCTCGCACACCTCGATTAGGTCCCGCAACGGTTCGCACGCAGACGCGGCGCAACGGTTCGCCGCCGCAGCGACCCAATGCATTCTCGTTTGAGCGACCGATTGGGCCGTTATGAAATCGTCAGCAGCACCCCGGCGACCGCAGTCGCACCAAGCACGAACTGTTCGACGACCAACGCCGGCACCTTGGGTACCGCGCAGTGATCGCTCAACGCCTTCGAAAAACGGCGCTTCTTGGTGCTATGGCGTGCGCCAGCGACATGCTCTGCAACCTTTTCACCGGGCACACCACATCGCACGCCGGCTGCAAAGACGACTGTCCGTGTCAGGCCGCAGCACTCGTACCGTTGCGCCGCCGGCTCAAAATCTCGAACACCTCGCACAAGGCCTCGTCACCGCCGACGTTGCCCGGGAAGATCACAACCGGCAGGTTCGGATAACGCGGATGATCGCCGGGACATACCACCACCGAACAGCCGGCCCGCACCTGACCAGCGACACGGGCCGTATGCAACGCAAGGCCGGTGCTCAAGGTGTCGTTCGACGTGATGCCACCCTTGCTGATCAGGAAGCCGATATCACGCGGCAGGTTACGCACCAGGCGCATGAGAAAGCTTGAAACACGCTCACCGAAGGCGAGCCGTTCTGCGCTCGTCGCGAACGCGCGCTCGCCGCGGCTCGTGTACAGGACTGCGCCGTACCCCGACTGATGGGTCTCGATCAGTTGTTGTACCAGTTCGGCAAAAAGGCCTTCTTCGTCGCGCACCAACCAGTCGAGATCGACGTGCAACGGCACGATATCGGAGTGTTCGACGAGGTACTTGAGTTGGCGCGATGTCTTTTCGACATGCGACCCGACGAGCACCACGCCGGGACGCCCTCCACGCACGAAGCGCGCCATGTCCGACGCTGCCACGGGCTGTGGCGGCAGTGCCGCCAGCGCGGTCAACAGGCTCGCGGCACTGCGGAACAGGAAGCGCTTGCCCGCGTCCGCTGCGGCAAGTACCTGGCGTGCAAAGTTGTCGAGGTCGGATTGACGCTCGGCATCAACAACCGCACAACGGTTGCCGCTGAGTTCCTGCAGGCGTTGCGACAGATCGCCACGTACGTCATCCAGACTGAAGTACTCGACGTCTTCGGCAGCAACGCGCCCGCGGGTCTTTTCCGCTACATAGTCCGGCAGGTAAGCGGTGCTAAAACCGAACACCGAGTCTCTGGCAAACTCGGTCTCGTGTACCGGTACCGGTTCGCCATCGACGATCAGGTAATGGGTGCCATCGCGCGTGACGCGACCGCCTTCGAAAAAGGCCGGGACGAGGAAATGCGCATCGAACGGACCCAGCTCTTCGGCAATCACGTCGGTCTCGACCGGATAGTGACCGCGCAGCGTGGAGTCCGAGCGACTGACAATGACCGGGCGGATCACAGTGCCTTCGGCGGCCAGCGCATCGATCGCCGCACGCAGGTTCACACATACCTCGCGTGTGACCGCTGCAGCGCGTGCGGCGTCCATGCCACGCGTGTTGCTGAGCACGAAGAACAGCGGCGAGTCATCGAGCAAGGCATCACGCAGCGTCTGTGGATCCCAGCGCGTCAGCAGCAGGCAGCCGTGGACCGTCTGCGAGCCGGTCGGGTCGTCGTCGATCGCGATGATGCGCGTGAGCTTTCTGGTTGCCATCGTCGTTCTCCTTCGTCTCTTTCCCCGTCCTGCCCGGTTACCCGGCCAGGTCGCCGGCACGTTTCGCCAGCCCGTCGGCGGTGATGCCGTTGAACGCCATCAGTTCGCCGGCGCTCGCCGTGGTCTCGCCACGCTGCCAGCCGAACAGCTCGCGTGCCGTGGCCTTGCTGCGCAGCATGACCGGCTCCAGCGCGATCGTACCGCCACCGCTGATGCCGACCAGTACGTCGCCGCCAAACAGTGCGTCGAAGGTCGCGTCATCCATGAAGCGGTCGTCGGCCTCGGCGGCGTGCTGCCAGCTCACGTCGCCGGCGCGGAACAGCCGGCGCGGATTGGCCACTGCGACGATGCGCACGCGGTATCCGGCCTGCTCGAGCTGGTTCTTGGCCTCGAACACCGGCACGAAGACCATGTCGCCGGTCACCGCGAAGACAATGGTCTTGCCATCGCCGCCCGCCGTTTCGTACAGCGTGCTGGCCCCCTGCTCGATCGCGTCACGCGCCTGCGCAGCTGTGGTGTAGACCGGCAGCGGCGACTTCGACGCGACGATACTGATGACCTTGTTCGACTGCTCGACCGACCAGCCATAGGCGGCCTGCATCATGTTGGCATCGGCGGGATACAACAGGTAGACGTTGCCGTTGCGCATCTGCCCACCGATGTAGTTTTCGATCTCCGGACGCTGGTGGGTCCAGCCGTTGCGACCCTGCTCCAGCGCACCGGCCGTGAACATGGTTACGCATGCCGGCGTCTTGCGGCGCAGCTCGGCCATCGCCTGTCCCACGGTCTGCACGATCGGCCAGCCGTTGATCGCGAAGCTCTCGTATGACAGCCACAGCGAGCGGCCACCGAACAGCGACAGGCCGGCCGCGAAGCCCGCGCACGCATCTTCGTTGAGCGGCTCGTAGACCTGGCCTTCCGGCGCCTGGTTGTACAACGCGTCTTCGGTCGGGTGACGGATCTTGAGTGCGTCGTTGATCGGCTTCATGTTCGACGCCTCATTGCCATCGGCATTGGTGACGACGAACATCGGATCGCGCCGACCGAGTTCGGCGACCATGTGGGCCATCGCCGTTGCGGGCACGGCCTTGTCACCGAGTGCGAATTCCTGCGTCGGCAGGGTACCGATGTCAGGCAGGATGCGTTCGAACTCGGTCACGACGGTGCGACCGGCAGGTCCGCCACCGGCGCGTTCCATGTTGGTCCGCACCAGGGCCCAGGCCGACGGGCTCAGCGCGCCGTTCATCAGTGCAGACGCGATGTTGTCCTTGCCGGCATTGTCACCGGGATACAGGTTGTGCGATTTCGCTCCGCGTGCATGCACGCCAGCACCCTTCAGCTGCTTAACGATTAACACGCTGAGACGACCGCTCATCGCCCCGTCGGCAGCGGTCTTCGCGCCCTCGAGCACGGCTTGCGTGAACGCCATGCGCGCAGCATCGCCGAACTGCGTGCTGTCGACATAGGCGCCGGGCTGATCGGCGTCGTCGAAGTCCTTCGCATCGACCAGGATCACGTTGCTGAAGTCGTGCGCCTGCCAGTACGCCGTCATCTGCGCGTTGCTCATCAACGACACCATCGAGTGGTGCTCCTGGCTGAAGCCGTTCCACACCAGCACGGGCAGGAAGTTGGTCACCTCCGGGTAGCTGGTATGGAAGTGCTTCATCGCCGACATGATGTAGGGCTCGCCGAGACCGCCATCGCCGATCGTGCACGGAAACAGTTTGTCGCGGTTCAGGTAGGCACCCGCCATCGCGAAGTGCTGGCCCTGGCCCAACGGACCAGCGGGCGCAAGCAGCCCCGGGATGGCGCCCGAGAGGTGGCCGAGAAGACCCCCGCGCTCACGGAAGCGCGTCTGCAGGTCATGTACGTTGTGGATATCCATGGCCGCCAATGAACCATCGAGGAACATTGCGCTGTAAAAGCCCGGCGCATGGTGACCGACCTCGGTGACGATATTGGTGTGGCCGAGCATCGTCAGCGCGGCGTAGGCGTCGGCGCTGCTGGCAAAACCGCCCGGGTGCCCGGACTCCTTCGACGCGCACAACTGCAGCGTCATGTAGCGCAAGGCGTCTGCAACCATCTTGGTCTGGAACACGGCGCGCTCGTCGATCGCGCGAATCGCCACCTCGCCTTCGGCGATCGCAGGCTGGTCCGCATGCACACCCTGCCAGGCACCGTCGGCTGCGTAATGAAGGATGCCTTCGCAGAATGCGAGCGGCGTGGCGAACAGTTCGTGTGCTGCAGTACTCATGTCGACTCTCCTGAAACGGTGACCGGTTGGCGGCAGTGCCGCGTTGACAGCGAACCTAGTCAGGACGCCCGATTTCCGCAATGAGCAATATTTCTCACGATATGAAATATCCTCGGCAGATATAGTCCAAGAGCTCCTAAGTCATTGACATTGCATCTATTCCGAGGCATTTTCTCACTTGCCCGGGATCGTTTCACAATGCGCAAATCTGGGATTTTGGGCAGTGATATGCACAAAGCTGGACCTGTTGTGCGAAATGCGCCTACTATTTCCACAATGCAAAATTTGGTTACAGACATGAGTGAAAAGGGTTCTTCGGGCGGCATTCAAGTCATCGATCGCGCAACGGCACTGCTCGACGCGATCGCGCGTTACCAGGACCCGGTCAGCCTCAAAGTACTGAGCGCCGAAACGGGACTGCACGCCTCGACGGCGCACCGCATCCTCGCCTCGCTGATCCAGAACCGCTTCGTCGAGCGCGACGCGGTCGGCCACTACCGTCTCGGCATCCGCCTGCTGCAACTCGGTGTGCGCCTGCACAGCAACATCGACCTGCGCGCGGTCGCGCTGCCTGTCATGGAACGCCTGCGCGACCAGTTCGGTGAATCCGTCAATCTCACGGTGCGCGAAGGTGACGTGGTCGTCTACATCGAAAAAGCCACGCCGAATCGCATGATGCATGTACAGCAGCTCGTCGGTAGCCGTGCACCGCTGCATGTCACGGCCGTCGGCAAACTCATGCTCGGCGCCGCGGGTGACAACGAAATCAAGGGTTACGCACAGCGAACCAACCTGCCCGCTTACACGCGCAATACCATCACCACGCTCGCGCGCCTCATCGACGAATGCCACGAAAGCGTTGCCCGCGGCTATGCACTGGACAACGAGGAGGCCGAGATCGACGTCGGCTGCATCGGCGTGCTGCTGTACGACAGCACAGGCAGCGTCGCCGCCGGCCTGTCGGTGTCGGCGCCGATCGAACGCCGGCGCATGACGTGGGTCGACGAAATGTTGGCTGCAGGGCGGGAGATTTCGGAACGATTGGGGTATCGCGGTTAGTGTCTTGAGCGATGGCAATCAACTGGTGGTTCGTCGACGACCCGGCTGCGGTCTACACTTTCTGCCCTCAATTCTTAGGGGCGGAAATCTGTTTCGCTGCACTGTATTTTTCAATTTGAATCCCATGTCTTAACAAAGTCAGCCTGGATACTTTCCCGAAGAACAGAACAACAACCTGCAACTCACACAAGATATTGTGTCTGATGCTGACAGTATGTCAGCATACTCGAAGCTCAACACTAGACATGACCTACCAAATTGCAGGACCCAATCTGGCGAGCACTGCGTCGAAAACCGACCTGCGACAGAACTGATTTGAACAAACTCCCGCAGGGAACCGGGGAAGTCACAAGCGAAGCAACAATAATTGATTGCAGATTCTCACTACTATAATCATAAGGAATATACAAAATGGACTCGCTCAAGAATTATCTATCATTTCTCAGCCAAAGCCCATGGATAAATCTTGTTTCTGTAGCAATCGGAATCTTCGGTATCGTTTTAAGTACTTACTTTTTCTTACGATCAAAGAGCTACATCTACCCAAGATTTCAAAAAGCCGGTGCTGCTCTCGTCGCCTCTGGCATCAAGAACATTGATGGCTTGAGAATTCTGTACCGAGACCGAGAATTAACGACGCTGTCTCTTGCCACGGTATCATTTTGGAATCAGGGGCGTCGCGTCTTGAACTCTGCTGACATGGCTCCCACAGAGCCCTTGCGGATCGAGCTGCCTCCGGGGACCACCATTCTGCAAGCGCGAGTTGGGGAAACTTCGTCGCCGAGCAATAATGTAAAAGTGAAAGTCAGGACCGGAGAACCAACCATCGACATTCAATTCGACTACCTCGCTGGGCGCGAAGGCTTCACGGTCGAGATATTTCACGACAATATCTCCCCCAACTGCCCGGAACTAAAAGGAACGATCAAAGGATTCGGATCTGCTCAAGAAGTTATGAAAAACGATGACCCAATATCCAATAATTTTGTTCGTCCTATTTATAATAGAATATATAATTTGACAGGCGGACCTGATCGCGCCGTTTATTGGATACTTTCTCCAATATGGATACTTCCGCTCTTCATTGCTGCTCTAATAGACAATATCCTTAAACCCGTCAGATTTATCTTAGATTCCAACAACCGATTTAGCGCACAGAATCACTTGAACAGGTTTAAATAAACTAGGAAAACCAACAACTGTCGAATGCTGCTCCAAAGAAAATACATGGAGTTTGTTACGCCTTAAAATATTAAAGCCACCAACAATGGCGAGCCGATAACTCGTTGAAAAATCCACCTCGCAACCTCGCACCTAGCCAGGTCATCACACCGATATCGCTGCCCCGATTTGCGTCAATCTAGACTCAGGCGGTGCGATCCGTACCGGTTGCGCGGACAATAGGATGATAACGCACGCGTGCGACTATACTTCTGTCGTTTCCAACAACCCGGTTAACCGTAGTATCAGTCTTGTCGCCGACTACTCCGCCGTAGGCCCGGCAAAGCACTTCTTATGTCGCAGTGTCCCGAGGTATCACTCCCTACACGCGCGCTGAGAGTATTAGCACCTTCGACTCCAGCCGCCCCACAAACAATAGGTTGCGCATGTGACAACGAGCCGCTAAGCAAAACGGATAGGGTCAAATCAGATGCAAGCGAGCAAAATGACTGAGCTTTTGTAAGCTAAAACATTGACGAGTGAGGTAATCGTACAGAAATCGACGTCAGGAAAGGCTTCGACCCAGGCTGTCACTTCCATCT
>JAGRHA010000002.1 GCA_020445205.1 Gammaproteobacteria bacterium | reverse complement strand
TCTCGTGGCGTGCGCTGGCGATCGCCAGCGCTGGCGCGGCGGCGCCGATCTCGTCATCGTCGACGTTCAAGGCCCGGTCGACGGCGTCAGGCAGCGTCGCGGCCAGGCGCAGCTGTACACGCTGTCCGTCGGTCTGCCCGAGCGGCACGAGTTTGATCGCCGCCGCGACCTGGTTCTCGAGCCAGCCCCAGGCATATCCGAGCAGGCAATCGTCGAGCGTGATGCGCCAATGCACGGCAGCGAGCGCAAAAGGCGCCGCCTGACAGTCGGCGAGGACATCGCGCCATTCGTGAGCGGCATCGATGCCAAGATCGCGCAGCAGGGTAAGCAGTGCACGTGCACGATTACGTTCTTCCAGTCGCAGCTCGCGACTCTCGCGTCCAGCGTAGAGCAGGCGTCCCCAGGATGCGATCAGATCGCGATCGGCGTCTACGCAGGCGCGATACAGGCGCACCAGGATCGGTAGCTCGAACGTCGCCAGCGCATCGTCGACGAGCCCGTGCAGCCAATCCGTGAGGCTATCGCTGTCATCGACCCAGCCCGCCTCCACGGCCCATTCCAGTCCCTGCGAATAGGTGAAGCCGCCGATCGGCAGTGCCGGGCTGATCAACTGCATGAGCCGCAACCGGCCGAGTGCGTCGGTCGCCGGCTCAGTGTCCATGGCCATGGTCATGGTGTCCGTGGTGGTCGTGATCGTGCCCGTGTGCATGCGAATGTGTCTGCGCACTGCCACCGTAGGCGCCGGGCTCGGGTTCGAACGGCGCCTCGATGCACATCGGCGTCAGGCCGAGGCCACGCAGCATGTCGTCGAGCACGTGGTCGTGCTGATAGCGCACGCAGGCGGGTTCGATCTGCAACATCACGTGACGATTGCCGAGGTGATAGCAGGCGCGCGCCAACAGCAATGGGTCGTCGCAACGCACTTCGGATACCGATTCAGCGGCTGCTTTCACCTGCACCACGAGTCCATCGGCGCTGCCCAGCAGGTCACCGTCACGCAGCACCTCGCCGCGTGCGAGGAACACGCCTGCGGCGCGACCGTCGTCGAGCGTCACGCGCAGTCGACTGCGCACGCGCCGGTCGAGCGCCAGCGTCAAGGTCGCCTGCGGTACACCACTGGCCACGCGGCGATCGAGCTCGAGCATCGCAGCGGTGCTCAAAACAGGAAGTAACGCTGCGCCATCGGCAGCACCTCGGCGGGTTCGCAGGTCAGTAGCTCGCCGTCGGCGCGCACCTCGTAGGTCTGCGGATCGACCTCGATCGTCGGCTGCCAGTTGTTGAGCACCATGTCTGCCTTCTGCACGCCGCGGCAGTCGCGCACGACACCGACCAGTGACTCGAGACCGAGGTGACGATGCACATCGATCTCGTAGGCAGTCTTCGACATGAACGTCATGCGCGTGGCGTGACGTGCACCACCCATGGCACCGAACATGTGGCGATAGTGCACGGGTTGCGGCGTCGGAATCGAAGCGTTCGGGTCGCCCATCGGCGCCGCGGCGATCATGCCGGCCTTGATGATGAGGCTCGGCTTGGCACCGAAGAACGCCGGCTTCCACAACACCAGGTCGGCGAGCTTGCCGACCTCGATCGAGCCGACTTCGTGTGCGATGCCGTGGGCGATCGCCGGGTTGATCGTGTACTTGGCGATATAGCGGCGTGCACGCAGATTGTCGTGTCGCGACGGATCACCCTTGAGGCTGCCGCGCTGCACCTTCATCTTGTGCGCGGTCTGCCAGGTCCGCGTGATCACCTCGCCGACACGCCCCATCGCCTGCGAATCCGACGAGATCATCGAGAACGCACCGAGGTCGTGCAGGATGTCCTCGGCGGCGATCGTCTCGCGGCGGATACGCGATTCGGCGAACGCAACGTCCTCGGGGATCGACGGCGACAGGTGATGACACACCATGAGCATGTCGAGATGCTCGTCGACGGTGTTGACCGTGAACGGCCTGGTCGGGTTGGTCGACGACGGCAGCACGTTCGCCT
>JAGRHA010000105.1 GCA_020445205.1 Gammaproteobacteria bacterium | reverse complement strand
CCGTCGTAGCGCGACGCAGGTGGCTTCTCGCCGCAGACCGCGACACCGGCAATCCTTGGCGGTGAGAACTCGTCTTTCGGCCCATTGCTGCCGTCGCGCCCGCGTGCACCCTCGCTGCCGCGACCGTCGAACTTCGCCTTGCCCTGCACGACGAGGGTCTCGGCGTCGATCTGCAGCCCGGTGCCGCCGGCGACGCGGACGACGGCATTCTCGGCAATGCAGACGACGGATTCACGGATTGCCGTATCTTGCGTAAACGTCTGTCCGGCGAGCTTGTAGACACCCGGGTCGTCGCACGACGGCCGCGCCGCCGCATCGTCGCCGATGATGAAATACACCGCGCCGATCGCGACCAGCGCACCGCCCGCATAGGCCCACCATGGCGACGGCGCACGCCGCGCTGCGGGCGGCTCAGCTGGCACGTCTTCCTGGCCCGCCGCCGCATCGCTTGACGACGGTTCCACTAAGGGATGCTGCTGCGCGTTGCGGTCGAGCTTGGTGCGGATACCACGCAACACCTGCGACGTTCGGGGGGAATCCTCGTCGACACCCAGCCCGGTCAAATCGACCGCGTGCAAATGCGTGAAACTGCGCGGTGGCAGCACCGCGTCGAGCGAGACGGTGACGAGTGCATCGCGCGCCATGGCCGCGCGCGCCTCGCCCTTTACTTCGGCCGACGCCACCGCGCTGGGTGACCAAACCGTGAGCACGCAGGGGATTTGCGCCAGTACGCGGTCGATTTCCGTGTCCCAGTCGAGTCCCGCCGGCAACTCGTATGCCACCCAGACCTGCAGGCCGTTGCGCCGCAGCCAGTCCACGATGATGCGGACGCTGGCTTCATCCTTGCTCGAATAGGCGACGAATACGTCCACTAGCGGTCTCCGGTCAGCGGGCGGTCGGATAGGGGGCCATGTATGCCTACTTACGCCAGAACGCCGGCGTCAGCAGCACGAGCAGCGTGAAGATCTCCAGTCGCCCGAGCAACATGGCGAAACACAGGATCCACTTGCCCGGGTCATGCATATCGGCGTAGTGCGCGCCAACGCCACCGAGGCCGGGGCCAAGATTGTTGATACTGGCTGCCACGGCACTGAACGCGGTCATGAGATCCAGACCCGTCGAAGCCAGCGCCAGGTACATCAGGGTGAAACTGGCAACGTACAGGGCAAAGAAGCCCCATACCGCCTCGACCACGCGCGAGTCGATCGACTTGGTTCCGATACGTACCGGAATGTGTGCACTTGGATGCACCAGGCGCGTGATTTCGCGCATCCCCTGCTTGACCAGCAACAGCAAGCGAATCACTTTGATACCGCCACCCGTCGAACCGGCACAACCACCGACGAAGCTCGAAAACAGCAACAGGATGGCGATGAAGCCCGGCCAGTTATAGAACTCCGCCGTCGTGAATCCTGCCGTGGTGCCGATCGACACGGCCTGGAACAACCCGTTGACCAACGCATCCTGCCAATGATCGTAGGTCTCGGTCAGCCACAGGCCGAGCACGGTGAAGGTGATGACGATGCTCAGCAACAGCACATAGAAACGAAATTCCGAGTCGTGCCAGTAGCTGCGCACCGTGTGGTGACGGAAGGCGACGAAGTGCAACGAGAAATTGATCCCGGCGAGAAACATGAACACGACCGCGATCATATCGATGAGCGGGCTGTTGAAATAGCCCATGCTGGCGTCATGGGTCGAGAAGCCGCCGATGGCCACCGTAGAAAAGGCATGACCGACGGCATCGAACACCGACATGCCCGCAAGCCAGTAAGCCAGACCGCAGGCGATGGTGAGCCCGAGGTAGATGTACCACAGCGCCTTCGCCGTCTCGGTGATACGTGGAGTCAGCTTGTTGTCCTTCATTGGACCGGGCGTCTCAGCTCGGTACAGCTGCATACCACCGATGCCGAGCATCGGCAATACCGCCACCGCCAACACGATGATCCCCATCCCACCGAGCCACTGCAGCTGCTGGCGGTAATACAGGATCGACACCGGCAGCTCGTCGAGATTCGTGATCACGGTGGCGCCCGTCGTCGTCAGGCCGGATACCGATTCGAACACGGCATCCGTGATCGACAGGTGCGGATGCTCGGCCAGCACGAACGGCAACGCGCCGATCGCCGACAACACGGTCCAGAACATCACGACGACGACGAATCCGTCGCGCAGGCGTAGTTCACGCCGCTTGTGCCGTACCGGCAGCCAGCTCAGCACACCGATGCCCAACGTGAGTGTGAATGCGGTGCCAAAGGCGATCGCCGCACCGTCTTGCGATGCCAGCGCGATGATCAGCGACGGCAGCAGCGTGAGACTGAAGATCGTCAGCAGCAAGCCAAGGATACGCAGTACCGCGGTCAGTGACATGACGAGCGATACTCCGGCTAGAGAAACGTGATCCCCACCTGGAACAGGCGCTCGACGTCGTTGATGCGGCGCTTGTCGGTCAGGAACAGGATCACGTGGTCTTCCGACTCGATGATGGTGTCGTGGTGCGCGATGATCACATCTTCGCCGCGCACGATGGCGCCGATGCTGGCTCCTGCCGGCAATTTCAGTTCTTCGACGGCACGCCCGACGACTTTGGACGACACGCGGTCGCCGTGCGCGACCGCTTCGATCGCCTCGGCGGCACCACGGCGCAAGGAATGCACCATGACGACGTCGCCTCGTCGCACGTGCGTGAGCAGCGTACCGATGGTCGCTTGTTGCGGTGAGATTGCGATATCGACGGCACCGGACTGCACGAGGTCGACGTAGGCTGCACGGTTGATGAGCGCCATGACTTTACGCGCGCCGAGGCGCTTGGCCAGCATCGCCGACAGGATGTTGGCTTCGTCGTCGTTGGTCACTGCGCAGAACACATCGGTATCTTCGACGTTCTCTTCGAGCAGCAGATCTTCGTCGGCAGCATCACCCTGCAGCACGATCGTGTGGTGCAGATGCTCTGCCACCATGCGCGCCTGCTGTTCGTTGTGCTCGATGATCTTGACGCGGTAATCGTTCTCGAGCGCCGCCGCAAGACGCCGGCCGATGTTGCCGCCACCGGCAAAGATCAGGCGCCGGAACGGCTTCTCGGCTTTGCGCAACTCCGCCATCACGGCAGGGATGTTGTGCGACGCGGCGACGAAGAACACCTCATCGTCGGGCTCGATGACGGTATAGCCCTCGGGCTTGATCGCCTTGCCCTTGCGGTAGATCGCGGCGACACGCGCCTCCGCTCCGCGCAGATGTTCGTTGAGGGTACGCAATTCATGGCCGACCAGTGGTCCACCATAGTACGCACGCACCGCGACGAGTCGTACACGGCCGCCGGCAAAATCGAGCACCTGCAGCGCGCCGGGGTGTTCGATGAGTCGCAGAATGTAATCGGTGACCAACTGTTCCGGACTGATGAGCACGTCGATCGGCAACGCGCCCTGACTGAACAGCGCGGGATGCGCGAGGTATTCGGGTGCGCGCACACGCGCGATCTTGGTTGGCGTATGGAACAGTGTCCACGAGGTCTGGCACGCCACCATGTTGGTTTCATCGCTGTTGGTCACCGCAATCACCATGTCGGCATCGTCGGCGCCCGCACGCTGCAGTACATCCGGGTGCGAGGCCTGGCCCTGCACCGTGCGGATGTCGAGGCGATCCTGCAGTTCGCGCAGCAGTGCACTGTCCATGTCGACCACCGTGATGTCGTTGGCCTCGTTGGACAGGTTGTAAGCGACCGTGGTGCCGACCTGGCCGGCTCCGAGAATGATGATTTTCACGCCGATGAGTCTGGGCTGTTCCTATTCCATCGCATTCTAGCCTGCCTGTCGGTTACGGGCGCAGGTTTACATCGTTGGCGAGCAAAAGTGTTTCGGAGCGAAACACACGGGCACATCCATATGTTGCTCGCGGTCTGCCTATCGCGACCAGACACACCTGTCAGACGTGCGCGCGACATTGACCGCGACGCGGCCCGGCGGCAACCTGTCGGCCACCCACGCCACTCCAACAGCGCCAACCTCTGCACGGGACGTACACGATGGCCGCACGACATGCCGCTTGAACAGCGCCTGCAATTGCGCCTCGCCATACCGGCCCACGAGTATCTGGCCTACTACCGCAACGAGGCCGGCGAGGTCATTGCGCGTGCGCTCGACGGCCGCTCGGTCGCGTTTCCAGCGAGCTCTCTACGCCCCTACGTGAGCCACGAGGGTGTCTACGGCATGTTCGAGATCTGCTTCGACGGACAGAACAGGCTCGTCCGCGTGACACGTCTCGGCGACTAGGTGTGTGCACACGCCCCGCATGTCGGCGACGACTTCAGCGCAGCGAATCGGCGAGCAACCCCGACCATTGCGGCAACAGCGTTGATTCAGACCATGCCGCCATGTCGACCGGCGGTGGCAACCCGACGTCGAGCCAGCCACGCAGGTGTTCGTACAGTGCGACGGCATCGCCGGTGGGGTAGCGGTATGCCGCCGGATACTGCTCGGGATAGCACAAAGCGTCGGGAACCAGGGGCCGGCAACCGGCGGCCGTAGCCTCCATGACCGCCAGGCCCTGAAACTCGTGGATCGCCGTACTGACGACGATCGCGGCACCAGCCACCACACGCAGGTAGTCGTCCCGCGGCAGCATCGCATCAACCACGATGCGCTCACCGAGCACCTGCCGCAGTCGTATGAGCTCGGCCTGCGGCGGTTCGCTGCGCGCCCCCAGCACGGCCAGACGGAACGCGACCCCGGCGCTCACGAGTCGCTGCATGGCGTCGACGAACACCCCGGGGGCCTTGTCGTACTCCCAGCGGTGATTCCACAGCAACAGGCGCGCATCGCGTGCACCTGTTCCGGGAGGCGCCGTGAGCGGCACGGGTAATACGGTCGACTTATCGGCGAGCGCGGTAAGCACACCGGGCGGAACGCCGTCCGGCATCTTGCGCAGCAACGCGTCGACGCCGTCGAGAAAGGTGTCGCGGTTGTACGCGGAGTTGAACAACAGGCGTTGCGCCGCCAATGCGCCGTACAGCTGCACCATCTGCGGCTCAATACATTCCACCTGGCGTTCGCCACGCGGGTAGGCGAACTGATTCTCGTGGAAATAGTAAATGGCGGGCACGTCGGCGATGCGCGGATTGAGACCCTTCAGCGTCGCCAGGTCGACCATCGATGTGGCGACGATCAGCGCCGGGGGTTCAGCAGGCAGAACGCCCTGCCACGACAACGGATTGCCGCGAATGCGCCAGCGGAAATGCCGTCCGGGCAGCTCGAACACGCGCCAGTCGACGGATGTGACACGGCGCTGCAACCACTCGGCCCAAGCGGCATGACTCTCGGCCCGATACGCCGACAACAGCCAGACCACCGGTGCGGCAGCCGGCTCATGCATGGCGGCGGCTGCGATGCCGGGGGCGGTGCTGCGGGGCGTTCACCTGCCTACGGCGGCAACCACCGCGGAGGTCAGCGCCACGAGGTCAGCGGGCGCGAGTTCGATGTCGAGGCCGCGTCTACCGCCACTGACGAACACGGTCGCGAAGCGCTCGGCGCTGACGTCGACCACGCATGGCAGGCGCTTCTTCTGCCCCAGTGGACTGATGCCACCGACCAGGTAGCCCGTCGCACGTTCGGCATCCGCCGGGTCGGCCATGGCCACCTTCTTCGCCTTGCAGGCCGCGGCCATGGCCTTGAGATCGAGCTGACCGCTGACCGGCACGACGGCGACGG
>JAGRHA010000013.1 GCA_020445205.1 Gammaproteobacteria bacterium | reverse complement strand
CTTGCCATGCAGGTATTCCTCGTCTCGAAACGATCGCACCCAGTCCGGTTTGTATCCGACCATGATCGCAATCAGCCAGCCGTTGATCACGGCTTCGGGAAAAAACATCAACGGCAGAATCTGCAGGTAGTTGTCGGCCAGTTTGTGCAGCGGGAAAGCCCCCGCCAGCAGCAGCACTGCCGTGGCGGTCAGCGCAACGACAATGGCCGAAAGCCCCCCGGCGAAGAACGCATTGACGAATACGTAGACGAAATAATGTTTCGGCAGGTAGGCGCGCACCAAGCCGAGGATCACCTGGGTCAACGTTGCAGGCAACACGATGAACACGAGCGCCGACGGTGCGAACCCGGCCCAATCGTTGAGACCGAACAGGGTCACGGCGACCAGCGCCAGGCTGCCGGCGATGATCGCCAGCGACCAGCCGTACATCAGCGTGAGCGTCACCATCACGCACAGGTGCCAGCTGAACCCCGGCTGTATCTCGACGCGCATGGACCACAACAGGAGCAGACCGACAATGGTTCCGAAGAACACGTGCTGCTGGTCGCGATGTGCAAGCCGCTGCCAGTCGGCCCAACGCAGCGCGCGACTCATCAGCCAGCCGAACAGCAGCACGGCGATGACAATCCAGGAAGTGGGGAAAAGGTTGCCGGAAAATTCCATAAACTACACAAGTAGCGTTGCGGGTCCTCAGCCGGGAGTCTAACCGATGATCTACCGCCCCCTTGGCGACACCGACATTCGCGTGAGCGCGATCTGCCTGGGCACCATGACCTTTGGCGAGCAGAACGATGCCGACGAGGCCTTCGAACAGCTGGATATGGCACTCGATGCCGGCGTCAACTTCATCGACACCGCGGAAATGTATTCGATCCCACCGCGCGCAGAGACTATGGGCAGCACCGAGACCATCATCGGTCACTGGCTCGCCAAGCGTGGTAATCGCCACCGTGTGATCATCGCCACCAAGGTCGCCGGGCCGGGACGCGACTGGCTGACCTACATCCGCGGCGGTGACAACCACCTCGACCGCAGCAACATCGTCGCCGCCGTCGACGGCAGCCTGCGCCGCCTGCAGACGGATGTCATTGATGTCTATCAGTTGCACTGGCCCGAGCGGCGCACGAACTGCTTCGGCCAGCTTGGCTACCAGGCCATCGACGACGCCGATACCGACAACCTGCTACAAACCCTGCAGGTACTCGGCGAACTCGTCGACGCGGGCAAGATCCGTCATTTCGGCGTTTCCAACGAAACGCCGTGGGGCGTAATGCGTCTGCTGGCGCTCGCCGATGCCCACGGCCTGCCGCGCATGGTGTCGATTCAGAATCCGTACAGCCTGCTCAACCGCAGTTTTGAGGTCGGTCTGGCGGAAATAAGCCACCGTGAACGTGTCGGCCTGTTGGCCTATTCCCCACTGGGTTTCGGCGTACTGTCGGGCAAATACCTGCAAAGTGCCGCACCGCCGGGTTCCCGCCTCGCGCTGTACCCGCATTACGACCGCTATTCCAATCCGCAGGCACACAAAGCGACCCACGACTATGTCGCACTGGCTCGCGCCCACGGTCTGGATCCGGCACAGATGGCACTTGCCTTCGTCACGTCGCGGCCGTTCGTTACCAGCAATATCGTTGGCGCCACATCGACGGCGCAACTGCGCAGCAATCTCGCCAGCCTCGAACTGACGCTGAGCGACGAGCTGCTCGACGACATCGAGTCGATTCACGTGCGCCACCCCAATCCGAGCCCGTAGAGAAACCTGGAACTGGCCCGACGTTTGCTTTGTAAATCTCCGTAGCGAACGGAAGCCGGCGTTCGTCGCCGGCCCCGGACCAAGGTTGCGCAGACTGTCGCGGGTTCGCTATGGCGCAACAAACGGATATGGCGGCGGGTCCAATCCTGTAGAGGGTGCTGCGGCGGACATCCCCGATGCACTCTCAAGGCACTCTGCGAAATGCCGATATCTCTATCGCAGAGGCAGGAAACGTCGCGATACCCAGACAGTGGATCGCCACGCATCAAAACCGGCCGGGAGGCAGACGATGATCACGCACTACGACATTGCCAGTGGAGAGATGATCGAGCCAACGGAATCTTTCGCTGACGCTACTGCCCATTCCAATCAGGCGCTTACCTCACTTCGCCTGCTCACCGTCGCAGAAGCTGCAGCCACCGAGGCAGAAGCGTATCGCCCTGCCGCTGCGTTGTTGCAGCTGTCGGTCGAATCACTGATCGGGAACTGAAGCCCCAGGGTGAACGGGCAGTTCGGCGACGAGCTGCCCGGCATCGTCGACGCGCACCATGATTTGCTGCAGCGCTTGACCCGCGCACGGTCCGCGCAGGCAATAACCGTCTTCGGGACGGAACAAGGCACCGTGGATCGCGCACTGAATGAAGCTGTTTTCAATGTCGAGAAACTGATGCGGCTGCCACTCCAGCGGTGCACCCGTGTGCGGACAGCGGTTGTAAAACGCCGAAATCGCACCATTTTTGTGCACCACGAACACGCGCAGTGGCCGTTCATCACCCGTATCGATGTCAAATCCGCGGCTGCCGGGATCAGGCACCTGAGCGAGCGAACCCAGCGCATAGGCGCGCGACGCCACACTCACTGACCGGCCAACCTCAGCAATGACGAGAACAGTTCGCCGTTGCCCGTGGCCAGGCTCAACACTTCGAGCGCCGCAAGCACCAGACCGCCCCCGATGAGCGCCGCACGCCAACCGCGACCACCCGCCACGTTGTCGATGCCGATCGGACTGCCGGGCGCGTGCAGGCGCACGTCGCGCAGGTCACGCACCTCTCCGCCTTCGCCGGCTTGCATCGCCTGGAATGCCTGCTGCAACTGGTCGCGCGCGGTCTCGGCCTCGCGCCGCGCCATTACCGCCTCTTCGATCTCCGCGAGCGCCTTGTCGAGTTCACGTTGCAGCGTATCGAGTTTGCGATTGCCGTCTTCGAGCTCGTCTTCGAGCATGTGCTGCGATTCTTCGGCTTGCGAAAGATCGCGCTGGCGCTCGCCGAGCGAGGCCTCGAGGGCATCGATCTTTTGCCGCATCGCCTCGTGCGATACCGCCTCGCGTCCATCGGCCTGCTGCAGCCGCCGCATCTGCGTCTCTGCGGTCGCGAGTTGCTCGCGCATCTGCGCGACGTCGCGTATCGCTTGTTCGCGCACCATCTCGAGCTCGGTGCGCAAGGCCTCGAGTTCTGACGTCGGGTCGTCGTCGGAACCACCAGACTGGAGCTGTGCGACATACTGTTCGATTACGCCACGCAGCTGCGCGACCTCGGTCTCGCGCTGTGCGAGGTTGGCCTTCACCGCATCGAGCTCGCTGGCCCCGTTGTCCTGCTCGACGAGCTCGGTCAGGCGCTCGACCTCTTCCTCGAGAGCGGCACGTTTTTCGTTGGCGGCTTCGAGCTGTTCGAGCAGGTGTCGTTGTTCCTGCTCGTGGTTCAGCAGCTCACGCTGATGCTCCTGCAGTGCCTGTGCGACCTGATTCTCGAGATCGACGAGGCGGGCCTGTTCGTCGTCATGATCCGACATCGCCAGCTGCAGCGTCTCGCGCTCCGCGCTGGCGGCATTCAATGCCTCGATGAGCTCGGCCTGCTCCTGGTGCGCCGATTCGAGTGCCATACCACGCTCTTCGTGGCGACGCAGCAGTGTCTCGTGTTCGCTGCGCAATGTGGCAAGTTCTGCGGCCGCCGTTGCGGAGTGCGACGATGCTTCCTGCTGCTGGGTGAGATCGCTTTCCGCCTGTGCCACACGTGCTTCGAGATCGGCTACGCGGCGCTGTTCTGCAGCCGCGCGTTCGTTCGCCGCGCTGAGTTCCGTCTGCAACGACGCGATGCGCTGCTCGGCATCCGCATGCTGGGTGCCGATCTCGCTGTGTTCGCGTTGTAGCTCGGCAAGCTGCGATTCGGCGGCAGCCGTGCGTGCCTGCCATTCGCCCACAGTGGACTGTGCATCGTCGAGCTGCCGTTGCAGTGCCTCGCCGTGGCTTTCGGCCTTCTGCTGTGCTGCCCGCGCTTCGGCGAGCGCAGCCTGTGCTGCGGCGCCGTCCTCGTGCGCTTCGCTGAGCGTCTGCCGCGCCTGCTCGGATGCGGCAAGCCGGGACTCCACGTCCTGCAACTGTGCGCTCAGCGTTTCGCTCTGTGCAAGACGCGCCTCAAGTTCACTCGCCGCCGACCGCGCCTCGTCGAGTTCGCGTTGCAGCGTCGCAGCGCGGTCTTCGGCAAGCCGCTGCGCCTGGTGTGCTTCGTCGAGTGCCGCCTGCGTCTGCCTTTGTGCCTCGTCGCCACCCTGGCGCGTATCGGCCAGTGACTGCTCTGCCGCGGCGAGCCCGACTCGGGCGTCGTGCAGTTGTTGCGTCAGGTTCTCGATATCGCCGAGCAGCGACTGTTCGCGCTCGCTCAAGCGCTGTTCGGCGTCGGCGCGTGCCGTCGATTCGCGTTCCGCTTCTGCGAGCTGCTGCTGAACCTGTTGCAGCTCGGCTGTACTGTCAGCCTGCGCGCGCTGCGCGGCGGCGAGGTTCGCTTCGGCTTCGGCGGCACGCTGGGCGGCATCGGCCCGTACGATCGTCAGCTGTTGCTCGAGATCCGCACTATGCGCCTGCGCCTGTTCGAGTACCGCTGCCGCTGCGCGATCACCCGACATCTCGGTCTGCAGACTCGCGTGTTCGCGCTGCAGTGCAGCGAGTTCGTCGCGCACGGCGGCGAGCTCGTCTGTGTGCGTCTGCCGCAATTGCAGCAACTCTGCGCCGGCCTGCTCCGCCTGCTGACGCAGCTCTGTCAGTTGTTTTTCGCTCGCGTCGACCTGCTGGCGTGCCTCCGCGGTTGCGGATTGTTCACGCTCCAGCGCTTCACGCGCTGCCGCCTCGGCGGTGGTCAGCTGCGCCGCGAGCGCCTCGACCTGCTGCTGCGCCTCGGCAACCGCTTGGCGTTCGCGTTCGGTATCGTCGCTCTTCGCCTGCTCGGCGGCGCTTAGCTGGGCATTGGCCGCATCGATCTGCTGGCGCAGCGACGCAAGCTCTTCTCGCAGCGTTCCCTGCTCTGCGGCGGCCTGTTCGGCCTGTCGACGCGCTTCGTCGAGCTGCGCAGCGAGCTCCTCGGCCTGCTGCAGCGCGTCGGCCGTGGCCTTTTGTCCTTCATTCGCCGTGTCCTGCGCTGCCGCTTCAGCCGCCTGCACTTTGGCATCGAGCGCCTCGACCTGTTGCTGCAGTGCGTCGCGTTGCTCGCCCAGGGCCTGCAGCTCGACGACGCGCGCCTGCATGCCGCTGTTTTCGTCGAGCAGTGCCTGATGGGCACTGCGCGCCTCATCGAGCGCTTGCTGCAACGACTCGATCGACGACGCCTCCGCCGATCGGTTGTCGACCAGCTGCTCACGCATCTCCTCGATATCGGCGTTGGCCAATTCGAGTTCCATGCGCAGCTCGGTCAGTTGCTCCTTGAGTTCGCCACGCTCAATGGCGTGCTGCTGTCGCTCCTCGTCGCGCCGGTTGATTTCGTCATTCAGACGATCGGTGAGCTCCTCGAAACTCGAGGTCGCGGATTCCGCGCGTTCGCGCTCACGGATCAGTTCACGCTCG
>JAGRHA010000104.1 GCA_020445205.1 Gammaproteobacteria bacterium | reverse complement strand
GCCGGGTGACTACAGCTCCAAGCTGAAGCTGTCACTGCGGCCACAGAAGATGGCGGTCGACGCGATGCGCAAGGTGTTCCTTACGCTGCTCGACACCCTGGAGCGCAACGTGGATGGCGCGCGGCGCAACATCGATTCGGAATTCCTCCACGATCTGCGCGTGGCGACGAGGCGCACGCGTTCGGCGCTGACACAGGTCAAGCATGTCCTACCCGATGCCGTGGTCGCCGACTTCAAGCAACGCTTCGCATGGGTGGGTCAGATCACCGGGCCGACGCGTGATCTCGACGTGTTTCTGCTCGAGTTGCCGATCTATCGTGCCAGCCTGCCACCCTCGATGCGTGCCGGCCTCGATGCGCTCGAACAACGCATCCATGATGATCACGCGACGGCGCAGGCCGTGCTCGCCGATGAGCTCGCCAGCGACAGGTTCCGTGCCGTGCTCGCCGATTGGCGCACCCTGCTCGAGGATGGTGCTTTTCCCGGTGAACCCGGTTGGTTCGCCGATCTGCCGATCGAGCGCGTGGCTTCACAACGCATCTGGCGCATGTACAAGAAGGTGATCCGTGATGGTCGAGTGGCCGCCGTGCAGGGCGAACCCGCGGCGATGCATGAGCTGCGCAAGGATTGCAAGAAGTTGCGTTACCTGATCGAGTTCTTCCAGTCGCTGTATCCTGCGGACGACATGCAGGCGATCGTCAAGACACTGAAGAAGCTGCTCGACAATCTGGGCGATTTCCAGGACAAGGAGGTGCAGGCCGAGCACCTGCAGGCACTGGCCGCCGAGTTCGCCCCGAGCGCGCGCTCGAAACTGCCGACCATCCTCGCGATCGGCGCACTCAGTGCGGATTCGCTGCGCGTACAGCAATCGGCGCATGACAAGTTCGCTGCGCGTTTCGCGGCGTTCGATTCGGAACACAATCGTGCACGCTTCAAGACCTTGTTCAAGGCGCGCGCGCAGGCATCGTGATGAAGATCCTCGGCGTATACAACATCAAAGGCGGTGTCGGTAAGACCGCGACCGCGGTCAACATTGCTCACCTGGCATCACGCAGCGGACTGCGCACTTTGCTGTGGGATCTCGATCCGCAGGCGGCGGCGACCTTCTATCTGCGTGTTAAACCGAAGGTCAAACGCAGCGACGAGATGCTGCGCGGCAAGAAGTTCGATCTCAACGAAGTCGTCAAAGGCTCGGATTACCCGGATCTCGACTTGCTGCCCGCGGATTTCTCCTACCGCAACATGGATCTGCTGCTCGGTGAGAATAAAAAGCCCGCGTTGCGCCTGTTGAAACTGCTGCGGCCAATGGCCGACAACTACGACGCGGTGATTCTCGACTGCCCGCCGAGTATCTCGCTGGTCTCGGAGAACATCTTCCGCGCTGCGGATGCCCTGTTGCTGCCGACCATCCCGACGACCCTGTCGCTGCGCACCATGCATCAGCTGCTGGATTTCATGGAAGGTCACAAGCTCGACACGCCGGTGTACGCGTTTTATTCGATGGTCGACCGGCGCAAGCGGATGCACCTCGATGTCATGGCCAGCGCGATCGATCCGCGCTGCTCCGTGCTGCAGACCGCGATTCCCTATGCGACAGAGGTCGAACGCATGGGTCTGGAGCGGCGTGCGGTGACGGACTATGCACCGCGTTCGCCGGCCGGCCGCGCCTACGAGGCGTTGTGGCAGGAAATCCGGGCGCGCGTCGGCGGCCTGCGCCCGTTGCCGACGGCGTTCAACTCGCCGTTTTGAGCGTCGACGTACGGGCACCGCCGAGCTGCGCGATGATGCGGTCGGCAACGCGGAAGCTGTTGGCATAGATCGTGAACGTGAACGGTACGCTGCCTCCCGTGGGCATGAACGAACCGTCGGTGACGAACAGATTGTCGACCTCGTGAGCGCGGCAGTCGCGGTCAAGCACGGCATGCTCTGCGTGTTGCCCGAAACGGCAGCCACCGGCCTGCAGGTTCGGCGGCGGGCTCGCACTCACCGATGAACCGATACGCCGCGCGCCGAGTTCGCGCAGCAGTCGCTCGCCGCGCTCGGCGAGGTAGCGGCCGACGGCGAGGTCGTGCGGGTGCGCACCGATGCGTACGCGCGCAACGGCATCTCCCCAGCGGTCGTGCACGTTGGTGTCGAGACCGACGAAGCAGTCGTCGGTCGGCAGCCAGTCGTTGAAAACTTCGAAGTTGAGCGTGCGGTCGGTGCGGAACCAGGTTTCGAGGCGGCGTTTGAGTGGCTTGCCCCATACCAGCTCGCCATCGTGCCACTTGGCGCGTTCCGCGCGCGCGACGGCGTTCGGGTGGTCCCACAGGAATTCAACGATGCCGCCTTTGACGCGGCCGAGTGCCGGGTCGTCGATCGTGTACCAGTCGTCGAGCGCACGGTTGACGAACGGGCCGACGACGCGCAACTGGGCGACGGTATCGGCATCGAAATCCGCGTAGTCCATGTCGCCGCTGCCTGAACCGCCGGCGGAAAAGATCAGGTTGCGACCGACCTGTCCGTGATTGTTGGCCAGTCCCTGTGAGAACTTCGGTCCTGTGGATGCCAGCAGCAGACGGCTGGTCTCGATCGCCTGGCAGGCGACGACATAGATCGCCGCATCGACACGCTGCTCACGGCCGTCGCGATCACGATAACGGACCGCGCTGATGCGCCCCGCCGAGTCACTGTCGATCCGGAAGACTTTGGCATGCGCTCGCACCTCGCAACGGCCACGTGCGACGGCATGATCGAGCAGTGCCGCACGCGCGCTACCCTTGGCGCCACTCGCGCAGCCGAAATCACCACAGAAACCTGAATACTCGCAGCCGCGCCGATTCATCGCCGGTTGCGACAGGATCGCGCGTGGCACGCGCAGGGCGTGAAAGCCCAGCGCCGCCGCGGCCGCATCGATGCGCGCCGAGACTGCATGCTCACGCGTTGGCGGATAGGGCAGGTCGGCCGTCGACCGCGGTTCCGCATGCCTTTGTGTGTCGACACGGCCGGACACGCCCACCAGACTTTCCGTGAGCGCGTAGTAGGGCTCGAGGTCATCGTAGTCGATCGGCCAGTCGGCGACATTCGCGCCCGCGATCGGGCCGAAGGTACTGAGCAACTTGAAGTCGACGGGCTTGAGCCGATGGAAGTAGCCGCTCATGAAGTTGCTCGAGCCGCCGACGCAGTTGCCGTTCCAGAAGCTCCAGCCCAGGTCGGCGCTGCGCTGTCCCTGCCATTGGCCGGCGTCGTCGCGATCTTCAACCACGTGCTGTTCGTCGCGCAGGCGTGGCGTGTAGACCTCGCGCCGACAGCATGCGAGTTCGTCTTTGCGGAAGTGGGTCTCGTGCAGCCAGGGTCCCTTTTCCAGCACAACGACGGAATAGCCGGCCTCGGCGAGCCGATACGCGACCGGTCCGCCGCCCGCGCCACTGCCGATCACGCAGACGTCGAAGTCGGTACTCACAGCGGCAGTTGCGGATAGCGCGTATCCGCATCCGGTAGCGGGAAACCCGGTACATACTCGAGCCAGCGCCAGCCGACGCCGCCGGGGTTGCCGCCGTACGCCGGTGCACTGAGCAGTGCCTCGAACAGGTAGCTGATCAGCGTCGACAGCCAGTTTTCACCGGCCGGCGTCGCCGTGATTTGGCGCAGCAAGGATTCACGTTGCGCGTCGTCGAGCGTACGGAACGCTCCACCATGCCGCGTTTGCGCCAGTTCATCCAGCCAACGTGTGCCGTCGAGCAGGAAGTCGCGCTCCTGCTGCTCGATCCAAGGATCTTCAGCAACGAAACGCAGGTAGCCGATGGCGTGAATCTCAGTGGCACCTGGGCTGTCGGGTTCGCTCGGCAGCAGGTGGCGCGTGACGGCGTCGAGCACCGGCCAGGGGTCGTGGCCTGCGGCATCGTCGGCATGGCCGAGCCCGAACAGCAGGGCGACGCTGCCACCGGCCGCGGCGACGAGGAAGCGTCGACGATCGATCAAGATGGCGCGTGCGGCGACCAGGTCTTCGGTACCGTGCAGACGTCGAGGTAGTGGGCGCGGGCGGCGGATCATGGCGCATCGCCGATCAATTCGTCGGCCGCATAGTCGCGCTCCGCAGGTGAGCCCAGCAGCGACCAGTAGCGCAGGGGGGCGATGCCGTTGCCGGGGCGCTTTACCGTGAGCGACGCTGCGTCGAACAATTCGCCGCGACGCACGGCACGCGCGGCCACCAGCGATTTGCGTGCGACGGCGGCATTGCTGCGTTCGCCGGCGGACGGTGTCTTGTCCGCGCTGCCCAACGCCAGCGACACCTCGCGGATCGCGGAAATCATCGACGTCAGCTCGGCGGGTTCGAGTGAAGCAGCGTGGTCGGGTCCCGGCAGCGAGCGATCGAGGGTGAAGTGTTTCTCGATCACGCGTGCACCGCGGGCGACCGCGGCGAGGCTGACGGTGCTGCCGGCAGTGTGATCGGAATAGCCCACCGGTAGCCCGGTGTGCGTTCGCAGCGTGTCCATGGCTCGCAGGTTCACCTGATCGACGGGGCAGGGGTACTCGGTCGTGCAGTGCAGGAGTGTCACGCGCTCCTGCAAGCGGGTAGCGTCGAACGCCTCGCGACAATGTTGTGGCGAGTGTGGCGTGATGCCGTCGAGCGCCAGACAGCAGACGCCGAGGGCCTCGATCACCTCGGCGAGCGTCGCCATGCCCGTGGAGAGGATCAGGTGCACATCACGCCGCGCCAGCTGCCACAGCAGCGGCGCATTGGTGAGCTCGCCGGAGCCGAGTTTGATGACCGGCAGCCGCAGCGTATCGATCAGAAAATCGGCACTGTGGGCGTCGAATGGCGAGGACAGGAAGTCGATGCCGCAAGTCGCACAATGTGCATGCAGATCGTGGTGGCTGTCGAAGTCGAGGGCGAGGTGTCGCAACATCTCCAGCTGACTGTCGTTACCACCGAGATTGCGCTGCTGGTAGGCGGCTTTGGCGGCACTGGCGGCGGCGAGCGCCTCGGGGACGAAGGTCTGGAACTTGATCGCATCGGCACCGGCTGCGGCTGCCACCTCGATCATCGCGCGCGCGCGCGTTGGGTCGCCGTTGTGATTCACGCCGGCCTCGGCGATCACATAAACCTTGTCGTTGTCGTCAGTCACAGTGTCGTTCCACGAAACGTTTTTGCAGCAGCCGCGTCGGATCGCCGATACCCGTCAGCACAGCGGCGATACGCTCGCTCGCTTGGCCGTCACCGTAGGGATTGGTGAAATCGTCCGGTGGCGCATCGAGTACGGCGCGGATGGCGGCGACGATCGCATCCGCGTGGTTGTCGGCGTGGCGTACGCTCGGTCCGCGTAGGCGACCTTGCTGCCGTATACCGATATCGACGGTCGGGGTACGCAGCGAGGGCGCTTCGTAGAGTCCGCTCGACGAGTTGCCGACGACGGCATCGGCCATCTGTAACAGACTGTAGTAGCCGGCGGCGCCCAGCGACTGGCAGAAGCAGGCGTTGTCGTGTCGCGCGACGAATTCGTACATGGCTGTGCCGATGGCGGTGCCGCCCGTGTCCGCGTTGCTGCCGGTGACAATGAGACCGGTGTCGTCGCCGAAAGATTCCAGCGCTTCGAGCAGCGGCCTGATTTGCTCTGTCGGCGACGCCGAATCAAGGGTGGCCGGATGAAACGTGATGGCGAGGTTACGTGCGCGCAATCGGAAACCGAGCCGCTGCTCGAGCTCCGCGCGTTGCCAGCGCGGCGTCGACATCAGCGCATCGATGCCTGGGCTACCGCTCATGAACACGCGATCGTCGGCCTCGCCCATCTGCAGCAGGCGACGACGGGCATCCTCGTTGGTGGCGAAATGCAAATGTGCGAGTTTGCTGATGGCATGTCGCATGGCGTCATCGTACGCGCCTTCGCTGATGTCACCACCGGCAATATGCGCGATCGGAATGCGGCTCAACAGGGCTGCCTGTGCGGCGGCGAAGATCTCGTAGCGGTCGCCGAGCAGCAACAGGATGTCGGGCGCGAGGTCCAGCAGAGCACGTGTCAAACCTGGCAGTGCATCGCCCATGGCGGCGGCCACGCCGTCGGCCGCATCATTCACGCGTGTCAGGGGGACGCATCGATCGGCGGCAAAACCGTCGGCCGTGACGGCATCGAGCGTGTGACCGAAGGCGGGGTCGAGATGGCTGCCGGTGGCGACGAGCTGTACCGATGTCTGCGAACGGCGCAGCGCGTTGAGGACGGGTTTCAACAGGCCCCAATCAGCGCGTGAACCGGAGACCGCGCAGATTCTCATCGGGCGAATCCGTTGCTCAACCGATCTGTTGCAGCAGTTCCTCGATCTGCCGCCGATGATCGGGGTCGCGTGCACCGTGAAGCGCCTGTTGCAGCATGTCGCGGGCGCCTTCCTGGTCACCGATCTCGAGATAGGCTCGTGCGAGGTCGAGGCTCATGGTGAAGGTGTCGTCCTCGTCAGGCAGCTCGATCGGTTCGAGCTGGACCGTGGAGGCGTCACCGAACCCGGCCGACGGCTGTGTCGTCAGCTGGTCGTCGAGTTCGGTCAGGATGCTGGGAATGTCGTCCTGATCCTGACCGCGCGCTTCGTGATCGCTCGCTGCGTGTGCCGCGTCGTTTTCATTGCCCAGTTCGCGAATCCACGACGCGATGTCCTCGTCATCGAAATCGGCGCCTTCAGTCGTCGGTGAGGGACGTTGCGCGAGGACCTTGTTGTCGTCGAGCATCTCTGCGAGCAGCGAGTCGGTGATCTCGTCTTCGGCTTCGTATTCGACATCGATATCCGCCAGATTCTCGATGTCGATATCCGGCAGCTCGATCTCTTCCAGCGACTCGTCGTCGGGTAGGTGAGCGTCGGCGACCGTGCGCAGGTCCGCCTCGATCGCGCGTGCATCGATGGCTTCTTCGGCGGTCGCCGGCACGGGTGTGGACAACACGGTCGTTGCCCCACCCGGTGCCGTCACGTGCGCCATCTCGGACATCGGTACGTCGTCGGGGTTGGCATTCGGCCGCCGGAACATCAGCATCAGCGCCGCAATGCCGATGAGCGCAAGGGCTGCCCAGATAAGCCACAGGTATTCACGGTACCACTGCGCCACGCTGCTGTGTTTGTCACCGACTGGCGCCTGTGCCGTGGTGCGCACAGCGGGCGCCTCGATGGTTGCCGTCGGCAGCGGCTGTTGTGCGACATCGGCGGGCAACGGCGATGGCTCCGGTGCTTCCGTCCCCGGCAGCTCGGCCGGCGGCAGTGTGGGTTCGGCCTGTTGTGCCGCGGTCTGGATGTCGTTGCGTGTCGACACCTCGGATTGCAGGGCCTCGATCTGCGCGTCCTTGAGGTCGAGCAACTGCTGCATGCGTTCGAGTTCGTTCTCGAGTTTAACCAGACGCGATTCGATCGCGCTGGTGGTGAGGCGGTTGCTCTCGATCTCCTCCATCGTGACCAGGAGCTTCTTCTTCAGATCTGCGTCGCTGCCCGGTTCGGGCTGATCGCGCTCGTCATCGGCGACGATGCGCAGCTGTGCCTCCTTGTCCTCGCCGGGTGCCGGCGGCTGTGTCGGCGCGGCAGGCGTGGCATCGGGTGTCTGCGGCATGGCATCCGCTGCAGCGCGCGGCGGTGCCACGGTTTGCGGTGTTGCGGTAGCCGCCACGCGGACGTTGGGTTGCTTGACCGCAGCATTGAACTGCGCCCGCGCAGACCCGGCATCGAGCTCCTGGATCACCGACAGCGGCGGAATCGCCAGCACGGCGCCTTCGAGCAGCTGATTGATATTGTTGTCGATGAACGCGTCCGGGTTGTTGCGCAGCAGCGCCATGGCCATCTGCTGTGTCGTCGTGCCGGCCGGTTTGAGTCGTTGCGCGATCGGCCATAGCGTTTCGCCGCGGCGTACCGGGCCGTAGCTGTCCGCTGACACGACGGGACGGCTCTCGCCGCGTGTGCGCGGCGCGCCGGCAGTGCCCGACTGCGCGGCCGACGTGCGTGTCGCCGGCCGGATACTGCGCGGCGGATCGAGCAGCAGGGTGAACTGCTTGATCATCTGACCATCACGCCAGCTCAACAGTAGCGGAAAATCGAGGAACGG